>JAGDCE010000323.1 GCA_017958705.1 Clostridia bacterium | reverse complement strand
GCGCAGTCTGTCGCTATCCCGCCGATCTCGCCGACCGGCGAATATTTTTTGAAAATGACCTCTCCGTCCTTTTCCGTGAAGATCTCGAGCGGGTCGCCCTCTCTGATCCTCATCGTTTTCCTTATCTCTTTCGGTATCACCACACGCCCGAGCTCGTCGATGCGGCGGACTATTCCCGTTGCTCTCATAAAACGCTCCTTTTCGTGGTTTGTCTGTTATTATGTACCGTTTTATGAAAATATATGTGTTTTATCCGTTTTCAGGCGGAAAACCCGCGTTTTTTTAAATAATTTTCGTTTTTACTCTTGAAATCCGCCTCACGTTAGTATAATATAAAATCAAATAACGTAAAGGATATATGGTTATGAAAAGTGTATTCAAAAGCACGGCGGCGGTGACCGTCCTGATCTGCATGATATTCGCCGCGGCGGTACCGTGCGTATCGACGGACGACGGTATGATGTATCCGACCGATCTTCTGTCGGATTCCATGTCGATAGTCGATCTTGACGCCGAGATCGATCTTGTCGCACTGCGCAACTATATCACTCCGCATTTTGCAAAACTGGAAGACACGATAGATATATCCGAATTCAGAATACCGGTCTCGCTGAAAGATCCTTTGTCTAACTTCTTCTGGCGCGACGTTCCCGAGGCGTTCCACGTGTACGGTCTCGGTTACTCGTCCGTCGGTTCATATCTTACGAAAGTCAGGGTCAGCTACAACTACACGCAGGAAGAATATGATGAAAGGATCAGTCCGCTGAAAGCGTCAGCCGCCTCGATCGTAAACGATTTAGTCGGGAACGATTCGCTCGACGACGTTCAGAAAGCCCTTATTGTCCACGACAGGCTCTGCGAGATCTGCGAATACGATTACAACTATACGAAAGACGGTAAAAACGCATACGGCGCGCTCGTCAACCGCACCGCCGTCTGCGACGGCTATGCGAGAGCGTACGAGTATCTGCTCAACCTCTGCGGCGTCAAGTGCTACACCTGCATATCGGAATCGATGGTGCACGGCTGGAATCTCGTGCAGATCGACGGCGTGTTCTATCACGTCGACGTCACCTGGGACGACATCTCCTGGGCGAGCGGGAAGCCCGGCGTGCTCGGCGCTATGGAGCACACGAACTTCCTGCGCTCGAACGAAGGTATTTACGCGACCGGACACCGCGCGTCGGATTATTATACGCCCGTAAACGACGACAGATTCGACAACGCTTTCTGGCAGAACTCGGAGACTCAGTTCTGCTATATTAACGGTGAAATATACTGGTTCGACAACGAAAACGCGCAGCTGAAAACGTACGACGGCCGGGTACTCAGCACTGCCTCCGACAAGTGGTACGCTTCGGCGACGTCATATTATACCGGCAACTTCGTAAGGATGTGCGCAAAAGGCGACTCGATCTTCTATACGACTTCAAACAAACTGTACGAATACGATACTTACTGGGGCACCGTCAATGAATGGGGTGTGGGCTTCGACCGGCAAAAAGACGGCGAGGCTTTTTACGGCATAGGCTACAATGATTACGTTCTCACGATAGAGATAAACACGATCCCGTACGGTTCAACCGATGATCTGCGTCATATCACTATCAACTTCCCGCGCGAGCCTTCGTGGATCAGGGCGGATATCTCGTCAAGCACCGGCATCGCGAGCACCCAGACCGTATACGCGACGATCGAAACGAACGGCGACATACTCGGATATTTCTGGGGTCCCAGTGAATACTATTACGAAAACGAATTTTACGAAACCCCGTTTGCAAATATCGAGATCCCGGTCGACACGCAGGGCACTTACTACTTCAACGCGGCAACGACCGACGGCGCGGTAACGACGTCAAAACCGATCACCTTCTGCCGGATCAAGCTGAACGCGAAGGGCGGAACGGTCCCCTGCGATAACATCCTTATATCAAGCACGGACACGATAGTGCTTCCGACGCCGGAAAAAAGCGGTGAAAACTTCAACGGCTGGACGACGCTTGACGGTGCCGAGTCCGGTCAGATGACCGTGACCGTAAATAATCCGCCGCTGTACTCCGAGTATTACGCGACTTGGAAAAAAACCACGCGCACGGTCGCCGGCAGAGTTACGACGGTAGGCAATGTTGAAGCGACGGTCACCGTAATCCACGCCGACGGTACTGTAACGACGACGGCGGCGACGGGCGGCAGATACAGCTTTGAAACGGCGGTCGGCAAGGGAGCCACCGTCAAGATATCCGCTCCCGGGCACGTCAGTCTGCTGTATAACATCGGCTCCGGCGTGACGTACCTGCCGGATTCCGAGATGTTCCTTGCCGGCGACATCGACCTTGACGGCTCGGTCACGAACATGGACGTCATCGCGCTGTTCAAGTTCGTCTCATCCGGACGGGGCGCCGCTTCTCCCGTGGTGGACGTCGACAACGACGGCGACGTGACGAACATGGACGTCGTCATGTTGTTCAGATACGTATCCGGATCCGTCAAAACGCTTCCCGAATCAGTATACAAAATCGGAAGATAATAAAAAAGATCCCGCCGACCGGATCATCCGGCGACGGGATCTTTCTTTTTCTTTTTATGTTTACGCAATAAAAACACGACGAAAAGCATGAACGCGCAGCCCGCGGCGACGCCTGCCGAATCGAGCAGGACGTCCTGCCACATTCCCGCGCGTCCGGGCACAAAGAGCTGATGCAGCTCGTCGATCGCGGCGCAGAGCACGCCGAAGGCGACCGGCAGGACGACGCCTGCGGCTCCTTCGAGCCGCCAGGCGTGAGCGTCGCCGCACAAGAGCAGCCCGAGCAGGAAATATTCGGCGAAATGCGCCGTTTTTCTCACGGTGGGATCGATCTTTTGCGCGTATCCGGTCTGTTCCGCCTCGTCCAGCTTGTCGAATCCGGACATGAACACCCGCCCGATATATCTGCCGACACCGAGGCTCATATCATCCGATCTGTCCGCCGGCTGATCGCTCATCACCCAGATAAGGACGAGCAGGGCGATCGTCAGTACGGCGAGGACAATGCGTGCGGCGCCTCTTCTCACAGCAGTTCCAGCACCTGCGCGGCGTTGCCGTCGGGGTTTACCTTCGGCATTACCGCGGCGATCTTACCGTCGCCGTCGATGATGAATGTCGTACGCACGACGCCCATCGTGACTTTGCCGTAATTCTTCTTTTCCTGCCAGACGCCGTAAGCCCGGATCGCTTCAAGTTCCGGGTCTGACAACAGGATGAACGGCAGGCTGAATTTATCCGCGAATTTCACGTGCGATGCGACGCTGTCGCGGCTGACGCCGATGACGACGGCGCCTTTCTTTTTGAATTCGCGGTAAGAGGCGGCAAAAGCGCACGCCTGACGGCTGCATCCCGGCGTGTTGTCCTTCGGGTAAAAGTATAAAACGACTTTCTTTCCGGCGAAATCCGACAGCGAAACGTCCGCGCCGTCCTTGTCTTTCAGCGTGAATGCCGGGGCTTTGTCTCCTATGTTCAGCATAATGATACCTCTCTGTTTTATGATTTTTGGGCGATGGGGCGTTGATTGGGCCGGAAACCTGCAGTTGTTTTCGGCGAAGCCATATCGAGCGCGACGCCGTGCGGCGGACAATTTGCTCCGTAGGGGTCGGCGCCCCCTCAGATATTTGATCTGTGGGAGCCGGGGTTCCCCGCCGCGAACTGCGGTGGGGGTTTCCGGGAGGGGAACTGGGGGTTTGGGGGGTGACGAGCATTGCGCCGCCGGGGGCGGATGGAGCAATGCGTGGAAGGC
>JAGDCE010000322.1 GCA_017958705.1 Clostridia bacterium | reverse complement strand
CCGCGACCGGGTCGACGGACGCGCTGACGTGGGTGATATTCTCGTCCTCGAAGCAGCGGACGGTGTGAACGAGCGCGTCGACCTCGCGGATGTGCGAGAGGAACTTGTTGCCCAGTCCCTCGCCCGCGGACGCGCCCTTGACGATGCCCGCGATATCCACGAATTCCACCGTGGCGGGCGTCGTCTTGACCGGCGAATACATCTCCGTCAGCTTGTCCAGACGCGCGTCCGGCACCGGCACGACGCCGACGTTCGGCTCGATCGTGCAGAAGGGATAGTTCGCCGCTTCCGCGCCGCCGCCCACCAGGGCGTTGAAAAGCGTCGATTTGCCTACGTTCGGCAGACCTATGATTCCTATCTTCATTTCCTTCACATCCTTATTGTTTATTATACACGCTTTAGCGCAAAAAGTAAAGACACGGTTTATGACTTTTCGCGCTCGGTTTTGAAACTTTTTTAACACTTTTTGATAGTTTTTTAACTAAACGGATACACCTATTTGAAAAAATCGATTATAATATAATATGTTAAAAGACAGAGAGGAGAGATTTTTATGAGCGAAGATTTTGAGAAAGATCAGACGTTTGCGGAAAACGGCAGCCTCGAACCCATACAGCCTTCCGCTCCCGCTCCGGAGCAGACCTATACACAGCCCGCGCAGCCGCAGCAGGCTTACATCCCGCCGCATCAGCCCTACGCCCCGCAGGCACAGCCTTACGCGCAGCCGCAGCCCTTCGCTCCCGAGCGCAACAGCTACGTCTGGACGGACGCCGCGCAAGATAACGGCAAAAAATCGCACGGCGCCGGACGCGCTTTCGGCATTACCCTGCTTGCGCTGCTCCTCTGCGGCGTGCTGGCGCTCGCTTCGATAGGCCTGGTGCACATTCTGAAGAAGGACGACGGCGCCGTTACACAGCCTGCTGCTTCGTCCGGCTCCGAGAGCTCCGTTGAGCAGAAAACAGGCTTCGAGCTGAGCGGCCGCACCGAGACGGACGAGATCTCCGTCACCGACGCCGCGCAGAAGATCCGTCCCGCGGTCGTCGGCGTCGTTAACTACACGATGAACTCCCTGACCGCGTCCGGCTACGGCTCAGGCGTCATCATCAACGCCGAAGGCTACGTCGTTACAAATTACCACGTCATCAACGGCGCGGATCGCGTAAAGATAGTGCTCTATGACAAAAAGGAAGTGCTCGCTTCCATCGTCGGCTCCGACCAGCAGACCGACCTCGCGGTGCTCCGCATAATCGAGGACGAAAACATCAAATACAGCGACCTGGTCTACGCTGCGTTCGGCAACTCCGACGAGGTGCAGCTCGCGGAAACGGTGATAGCGATCGGCAATCCCGGCGGGCTCGAATTCGCCGGCACGGTCACGCGCGGCATCGTTTCCGGCATAAACGTCAAGACGTCCCTTTCCGGCAACGTCAAGCTGATACAGACCGACGCGGCGATAAATCCCGGCAACTCCGGCGGTCCGCTTATCGACCTCCACGGCAACGTCATAGGCATCACCTCACAGAAAATAGTCGATACGGAATACGAGGGAATGGGCTTTGCGATCCCCTCGAACACGGTCAAGCCCATCGTCGATAGCATCCTCACCTACGGCTACGTGCCCGGCAGGCCGATGATTGGCATCACCGGCAATACCATCGACGAATTCGTCGCCTATTTTAACAACGTGCCGCAGGGCGTTCTCATCACCTCGGTCGACGAAAAAACCGACGCGTACGCCAAGGGTCTGAAGAAGAACGACATCATCACTTCGATAGGCGGCGTGACGATCAAGTCTATGGATGATCTGAACGCCGAAAAGGAAAAATACTCCGCGGGCGACACCGTCACGCTCGGCATATACCGCTATTCCGACGGGCGCTCCTTTACGGTGAATATCATACTTGCCGAATACAAGCCGACCGAAACGCTCAACTGAGTTTAACGGCAAGACCGATATTTCTTCATTTTGATCCTTCCCGTCAAAAGACCGTCCGTGAGGACGGTCTTTTGAGTATTTTAATTATTTTTTCGCGTTCGACGTTTTTAGACAAAATCCCCCGCCCGTACATGCTATAATACGGGCATCGCAACTCCCTTCATATACCCTTTGACTTGCCGCGACCTTGCGGCGACCGCCCGGGGAGTACTCGGGCGGATCTTTCTCCGATTGCGCCTGTGAAGGCGTGT
>JAGDCE010000034.1 GCA_017958705.1 Clostridia bacterium | reverse complement strand
GTCACGGTGTGGTATATCGGAGAAAATTTCTTCACGTATAAACCGGGCAACGCCGGACTTATCTACGAGATAGAATGTGACGGAGCGATAGCGGCGTACAGAGACGCCGACACACTGAGCCGCGTCAGCCGCGACTACGTAAACGGCGTCTGTCATCCGATCTCGGGACAGCTCGGATATTCGTATCACTATGATCTGCGCGGATATGACGGATGGGAGCAGCCGGACACGGAAAAACGGGGATTCACGCCGTCCGTCGTCGTCGATTCTATATCATATAACCTCAATCCGCGTCCGATAAAGAAGCTGATATTGCGCGACCGCATAAAGTCGAAAATGACAATGCAGGGCGTGTTTGAATATCCGGAAAACCGCGTTAACACGCAGACCGATATGCAGCACGCTTTGCTCGGGTTCCGTTTTCCCGGTGAGATAGGATCTGGCGGCACGGGCTTTCCTTTCGAATTCAAGGCGGACGATGGACAGAACGTTTTCTTCATAGTCGACCTGTGCGCCGAGACGTCAGGTTTTCTCGATTTCGATATAACGGTCCCGTGCGACACCGATATGGAGGTCGGCTTCGGCGAGCATCTCGTCGACGGCAGATGCAGGACGTCAATACGCGATTTCACCTCCGATTTCAAGCTTAAGGCCGGGAGGAATACGTTTCTTAACACGTTCAGGCGGTTCGGATGCAGATATCTGCAGTTTTTCATACATACGAACAACGTACGGGTCGACTACGCCGGCCTGCGTCCGACGGAATATCCGGTAACTGTAAAAAAGCCGCAGCTGTCGAACTTGCTGCGAAACACTATATACGAGGTATGCGAGAATACCCTGCTTCAATGTATGCACGAGCATTACGAAGACTGTCCGTGGCGCGAACAGTCGCTTTATACTATGGACTCGCGGAATCAGATGCTTTGCGGTTATTACGCGTTCGGCGAATACGAATTCCCGCGCGCCTGCCTTGATCTGATCTCCCAGGGCATGAGACCGGACGGGATACTCTCGCTCTGCTATCCCGCTGGCGCCGATTATCCAATCCCGTCGTTCTCACTTATGTATTTCGTGCAGATGCGCGAATATATCGATCACAGCAAGGATACGACGCTTGCCGCCGAGCTGTACCCTGTATTACAGCGGCTGATGAAAACTTTCACCGACAAGATAGGCGGCAACGGTCTGTGCGACAATTTCAGGGATGGCAGCGCCGGAAGAGTGTGGAACTTCTACGAGTGGTCCGATACGATGTCTGGAGGAAACAGCTCGAAGATAAGCTACGAGGCGCCGCTCAACGCCGATCTGTCGCTCGCTCTGCAGAACCTCGCGGTTATCTGCCGTTATATCGAAAAAAATGAAGATGCCAATGAGTATGAACGAATCGCAAAATCATTGAATTCCGCCATAGCGGGAAAATTCTACAACGAACAGACACGTCTCTTCAATTCTTTCGACGACAGAGCCGAGGAAGATTACAGCGTACTGACAAATTCTCTCTGCCTGCTGTGCGGCGCGGCGGACCGCGTTGACCGCAGCCGCATACTCGAAATACTCGAGAAAAACGGCGGCAGCTATGACGGGATCCGGATAATACCGAACACGCTTTCAATGAATTCGTTCCGCTTCGACGCGCTGCTCAAAGTCGATTTTGAAAAATACAGAAAAGTGATCCTCGACGAACTCGACCGCGATTATCTGTACATGCTGAGGAACGGCGCGACGTCGTTCTGGGAGACGATAGTCGGCGACTTTGATTTCGGCTACGCGGGAAGCCTGTGCCACGGATGGAGCGCGCTTCCGATCTACTACTACGAAATATTGAACGGATGATCAAACGGGTACGCAGCCGCGTACCCGTTTTTTTATTCGCTGTATTTCAGCATATTCTCGATGAATATTCCGTACCCTCTCGTCGGGTCGTTGACGAGGACGTGCGTCACCGCGCCTATCAGCTTGCCGTTCTGCAGGATCGGGCTCCCGCTCATCCCCTGCACGATCCCGCCGGTCCGGCTCAGAAGCTCTTTATCGGTCACTCTTACGATGAAATTCTTTGTTTCCGATTTCCGGGACAGGATGCACGTTATCTGCGCGTCGTATTCTCTTACTCCGTCGTCGCCCGTAGTACAGACGATCTTCGCGTCGCCCTCTCTGACTTTGTCGTTCAACGCTATCTCCACAGTTTTGCCGTCCGGTCCGCGCTCGAATCTGCCGTAGACGCCTGTCCGTTCGTTTGCGAGCAGCTCTCCGGTCGGCTCTTTTCCGAAATATCCCCGCAGCTCTCCCGGGTCCCCCGCCCTGCCGGGGCGTATGCCGGTGATATGGGCTTCATACACCTCGCCGCCGGCGAACGGAAGCAGAGCC
>JAGDCE010000321.1 GCA_017958705.1 Clostridia bacterium | reverse complement strand
TCTATCGAATGCTGTTTCGCTCACCCGCTCGATTCGGAATGCCCGGCAAACAAAGAATTCGCTTCTGATATCGAAGCGTGGTCGAAGATAAGCAAAAACCTCTTCATCTGGGATTACACGACGGATTTTCTGTACTACGTCAATCCGTTCCCGAATCTGAAAGTACTGCGCGACAACGAGGAGTTTTTCGCGCGGCATAACGTAATCGGCATGTTCGAGCAAGGCAACGGTCAGTCTTATTCCGCGGAATTCGGCGAGCTGCGCGCGTACCTGATATCTAAACTGCTCTGGGATCCGTACATGAGCGAAGAGGAATATTATAAAAATATGGACGAGTTTCTCCGCTTGTATTACGGAGACGGCTGGAAATATATTAGAGAGTATATCGATAAAACGAGCGAGAAAGCGAAAGAGCTGCATCTCGGTATCTACGACCGCGCGGACAAAACGCTGAACGCCGTTAATGACGACGGTCAGATCGAACTCGGCTTTGCCACGGAGATGAACGAACTGTGGGACAAGGCGCTTGCGGCGGCAGACGGCGATCATTACGCGCAGGTCGAACGTTCGGCGCAGCAGATCAGATCGGCGCTTCTCTACCTCAAACGCGGTATGAGAGAAAGCACGGATCAGGCAAAGATACTTTACGGTATGCTTAAAAAGCACGGTATAACGTATTTCAGAGAAGGCGTGCCGATGCCGGCGGATGAGGACGGAAGCCGCGCGCTGATAGATTGACACAAAAAGGAGCACCGGTTCCGGTGCTCCGCTTTTTTTATATTCTTTCGACGCCGAAGACGGAATCCTCACCGTTGATGTTCCATTCCTTGACGTAACCTTTCGGTTCGGCGAAAGATACGGATTCAGACAATGTTTCTTCCTTTATCTGCGCCATGTTTGCTTCAACGTATGCTTTTATTTTGTCGCATACTTTAAGCGTCACGGTTATCCTGTCCATGACTTCAAAACCCGCGTCCTTGCGCATCGTCTGGAGTTTGGAAATGACTTCGCGTACGAAACCTTCTTCTATCAGCTGTTCGGTAAGTTTTGTATCGAGCACGACAGTGACGCCGAAATCAGATACGGATTCGTATCCTTCGACTTTCGCCGCGTCTATCAGCAGATCTTCTTTTTCGATAAACATCTCCTGCCCGTCAAGCGTTACCTTCAGGCCGCCCGTCGCATTTATCTCGTCCATCGCTGCGTTGCCGTCGATAGAAGTAAGATACTCGCGAAACGCGTTGATGTTCTTGCCGAGCTTTCTGCCGAGCGTCTTCAGCTGTGGCTTGAACGAGTAAGTCGTGAACGCTCTCAGATCATCCGTGAACTCAGCCGACTTCACGTTCAGCTCGTCTTTTATGATATTCGTATAGAAATCGTTGAGTTTCGCCGGCGCATTGATATACATCTTCGAAAGCGGCTGGCGGTTTTTGATCACCGCGGCGTTCCTGCAGGCGCGGCCGAGCGAAACAATATTTACCGCCTCGTCCATTGTCTTTTCAAGCTCCGGATCTATAAACGATTCGTCGGCATCGGGATAGTCGCAGAGGTGTACCGATTCCGGCGAAGCTTCGTCAAGATTCTTCACGAGGTTCTGATATATCTGCTCAGCCATGAACGGGATCAGCGGCGCGGAAAGCTCGGCGAAAGTCACAAGACACGTATAAAGCGTCATATACGCGGCGATCTTGTCGTCCGTCATATCCTTCGTCCAGAAACGCTCGCGGCAGCGGCGCACGTACCAGTTGGACAGCTCGTCGACGAATTTCTCCATCGTCCTCGCCGTCTCGGTGATCCTGTAATTTTCAAGATGCGCGTCGACCGTCTTTATAAGCGTGTTCAGCTTTGAAAGCGCCCATTTGTCGATGACCTGAAGCTTGTCGTATTCAAGCTTGTGCTTCGTGGGATCGAAGCCGTCTATATCCGCGTAAAGCACGTAGAAGCCGTAAGTATTCCAAAGAGTTCCCATGAATTTACGCTGACCTTCGACGACGGCGTTCTTGCTGAATCTGTTGGGCAGCCACGGCGCGCTGTTGCTGTAGAAATACCAGCGGATCGCGTCCGCGCCGTATGCGTTCAGCGCCTCGAACGGATCGACGGCGTTGCCCTTGGATTTAGACATCTTCTGACCGTTCTCGTCCTGAACGTGACCGAGGACGATAACGTTCTTATACGGACTCTGATCGAACAACAGCGTCGATTCCGCCATGAGCGAGTGGAACCATCCGCGCGTCTGGTCTATAGCCTCGGATATGAAATCCGCCGGAAACTGTCTGTGGAACAGTTCTTTGTTTTCAAAGGGATAATGCCACTGCGCGAAAGGCATTGCGCCGGAATCGAACCAGCAGTCGATGACTTCGGGCACGCGGTGCATTTTCTTGCCGCACTTTGAGCATTTGAACGTTACGGCGTCAATATACGGTTTATGAAGCTCGACCTTCGCCGTCTCCGGATCACCTGTCTTTTCAGCAAGCTCCGCACGGGATCCGATGCACTCGATATTTCCGCATTTGCACTCCCAGATGTTAAGCGGCGTACCCCAGTACCTGTTGCGTGAGATCGCCCAGTCCTGGATATTTTCAAGCCAGTTGCCGAAACGGCCTTTGCCGATCGATTCGGGTATCCAGTTGACGGTGTCGTTGTTTTTCAGCAGATTGTCGCGGACGGCGGTCTCTTTGATATACCACGATTCGCGAGCGTAGTATATAAGCGGCGTATCACAGCGCCAGCAATGCGGATATTCGTGCTCGAATTTCGGCGCGTCGTACAGTTTCCCCGTTTCTTTCAGCAGATTCAGGATAAGCGGATCCGCCTTTTTGACGAAAAGGCCCTCGCCGGGTGCGCCGCCGATCATCTCGCCTTTGCCGTTGACGAGCTGCACGAACGGCAGATTATAATTTTTACCGACGTTCGCGTCGTCTTCGCCGAACGCGGGCGCTATATGGACGATACCGGTACCGTCGGACATCGTGACGTATGTGTCGCACGTTACGAAAAATCCCTTTTTGCCCTGCTTGTCCGAAACTTCTTTGGAGCAGTTGAACAGCGGCTCGTATTCCTTATATTCAAGGTCTTTTCCGGTGAATTCTTCAAGTATTTCGTATGCTTTTTCACCATTCTCGGCAAGTTTCCCGAGAACCTGATTGAGCAGCGCTTTCGCCATGATATACGTATTGCCGTCAATGCACTTGACTTTGACATAAGCATCGTTCGGGTTAACGCAGAGCGCGACGTTTGACGGAAGCGTCCACGGCGTCGTGGTCCAGACGAGATAATACGCGTCTTCGTCCTTGCATTTGAAACGTACGATCGCGGAACGTTCCTTTACGGTCTTATAGCCCTGCGACACCTCGGCTGACGACAGCGGAGTGCCGCAGCGCGGGCAGTACGGAACTATCTTGAAGCCCTTATACAAAAGCCCTTTGTTCCATATCTCTTTCAGCGCCCACCATTCGGATTCGATGTAGTTGTCGTCGTAGGTGATATAAGGGTTGTTCATATCGACCCAGTAACCGACTGTACCGGAGAAATCCTCCCACATGCCCTTGTATTTCCATACGGATTCCTTACATTTTTTGATGAACGGCTCGAGTCCGTACTGCTCGATCTGGTCTTTACCGTTGAGCCCGAGCAGCTTTTCCACTTCGATCTCTACCGGCAGACCGTGTGTATCCCATCCGGCTTTACGCAGGACGTGATAGCCCTTCATCGTTCTGTAACGCGGGATCATGTCCTTTATGACACGTGTAAGGACGTGGCCGATATGCGGCTTGCCGTTGGCCGTCGGCGGTCCGTCG
>JAGDCE010000320.1 GCA_017958705.1 Clostridia bacterium | reverse complement strand
TCGTATTTGACGGCGTCCCAGCAGACTTGATCAGCGACGCCGGTCACCGGAAGCCCTCTCATCTTCTGATACGCGATGACCGCGTTCCTTGTCTCGTCGCCGTATATGCCGTCTGCCGCGATAGACGGCAGTTCTTTGTTTCTAAGCGAAAGATAATAAAGATACGTTTGAAGCTGTTTTATATATTCTTTTTCGTCATAGCCGTTCATACGGATACCTCCCCGTATATGTCGCCGCCGTACTGCCCGTTGTTGAAGCTCTGCCCGTCTGATATCAGCTCGAATTCACCCTTTATCGCGTCCCACGTTATCGGTCCTGTTATCCCGGTAACGTCGATCCCGAATATGCTCTGCATTTCCGACACCGCCGCTTCCGTCGCCGCGTCATATACCCCTGTTATCGCGGGCGCCGTAACGGAATCGTAGACGTCCGCTATCACGCCGATATAATATTGCAGCCGCTCGACCTCAATCCCGGACGAACCAGCCGATAAAAGCTGTCCCGAATACGGCGCGGCGACGGTAACGTCAGCGCTCTGCATATTGTCAACGATGCCGAAATAAACGTCGTATATCGCGAACACCGTCTCTCTGTCCGTGATGCCCGTCTGTTCAAGCCCGAACAGCCCCTGCACGCCGCGGACCGCCTGTTCCGTCAGCGGTCCGTATATACCGTCGACCGGGATGTTCGGCACCTCCGCGTAATACAACCCGATAGAATTGAGATAATACTGAAGCACGCTGACGATTATCCCTGTCTGCCCCGGATAAACTTCCGTCGGCAGCTGAAGCGATACTTCGTCGAGCGAGATCCCCTCGCTTTCAACTTCATTCAGGCGTTTTACGCCGGAATATATGAACTGAATCCTGTACCACGTAGGGATATCGATCACGCCGGTGACCGGCAGACCGAAGATCCGCTGGAACTCCGAAACAGCGCTCTCTGTCTCCTGTGTGAACACGATGTTGACGTTTGCGATCTTAGGAATGGCGGGATAGTTTTTGCCGATGCGGTTCAGCCTCAGCTCAGCGAATCTGACCGCATCGTCGGCAATGCCAAGCCTGAGCGGCATCGGCGGGATCGCGGAGCGGAATTTTCCGACCGGAACGTCCGTGACGAGCTCGATATCCTGGCCGTAGTAGAATTTCAGTATCTCAAACGCTGAATAACCGTTCTGCGCGAGCGTGACCGTGCCCCATTGCGACAGTCCGTCGCACGTGGTCGTGGTGCCGTTACAGTATGACGCGAAAAGCGGATCCGCGCGCCCCGGTCTGCGGATGTATGAATTGAATATCTCGTCCGTAATCCTGCTTATCGGCTCGAACGTACTGTGACCGCGGATGTACGACTGATCCTCGGAGGTGTTGTTCGTTATGTCGAAATCGTAACCCCGTGTGCGGTAAAATTCCGTGTATATCCGGTTCATTGCAAACGAGATTATCGCGTACAGATTCGCGCGTATCGACTGCTCCGGCCACGTAGGATATATCTCACAGCTCGCGCAGTTTTTGACGTAATCGGGAAACGACACGGTCACGTTCTCGACATTTTTATCCGACGACGCGCCGAGATGGACGGTGATCTTCTCCGGTATAACGGGCAGCAGTTCAGCCATTGTATACCCCCTTCCCGGAATTTCCGGGCGAGCCGCCGGTAAACGGCTGACAGCCGGGCGAGTTGCCGTCAGCCCCGATCCTGCACGACGCGGTGACCGGCACGAGCGTCATCGGCTGACGGGACAGGATCCCGGAAAACACGGGAACGTCGGGGGAGACGAGCGTGTAAAACCCCTTTAGACTCACCGTGACTGTATACGCTGAAAAATCAGGACCCGACGAATCGGATGAAAGCGAATTGTTCCTGTCCGGCGCCGACAGTGCCGTCTGCGGTATCTGTCCGCTTTCGTCGGTCAGAAAGCGGTAAAGCACGGTATCTATATTGTTTACCTTCACGCTTATGAGTACCTCCGCGCCTTCGAGCGGAGACGAGCCGTTTTCGGTGTTGACTTCTACGGTAAGATAACCTGTCTGTTCTTCCAAAATATTTCTCCTTTCGTTTTATCTATACGCATTTTATGTCATCAGATCCGAAAGATTGCATGAATGCTAAAAAAAAGAAAAATCTGCCGCGACTTGAAACGTGCTTTTCGCGGCAAAATAATACGGCAGAAAAGGAGACGGCAAATGAAGAGAAAACTGAAAATAATAGCGACGGTGATCCTTCTGGCGGCGGTCGCGTGCCGGAGCGTCAGAGCGGAATATCACGATTTTTATATAATGAGGCGGAGCGGAGGAAAACGGCCGGTGCTCGACAGCAATCTGTCGTATATTCCCGAGCACGGCGGTATCTATATAGGTGCTGACGAGCCGGTCATTTATCTGACGTTCGACGCCGGATATGAGAACGGCAACGTTGAAAAGATCGTCGACACGCTCGACCGATACGGTATAAAAGGTACGTTCTTCGTGCTTGAGAATATAATCAGAAGAAACACGGATCTTATCGTGAAAATGGCGGAGCACGGCCACACGGTGGCCAATCATTCCGCGCGTCACAAGAATATGACTAATATGACGGCCGACGAATGCGAAATGGAACTTTTACGGTTATCCTCTCTTTATAAAGAGCTGACGGGGAAGACGATGAGCAATTACTTCCGCCCACCGGAAGGAAAATGCAGCAAAAACCTGCTTGACAACGTGTCCGCGCTCGGATATAAAACGGTGTTCTGGAGCTTCGCGTACGCGGACTGGGACAACATGAAGCAGCCGGATCCGGAAAAGGCGATAAAGCTCATACTTGACAACACGCACAACGGCATGATAATACTGCTTCACCCGACGTCAAGGACGAATGCGGAGATACTTGACAGACTGATACGCGAATGGGCGTCGCGCGGATACCGGTTCGGCACGCTCGATATGATAAAATGAGGTTTTTGTGTTTACTGCTTTCTTTCGCGATGATATTCCGTCCCTGCGGCACGGAAAGGAAAAAGCGCGTCGCGCTCACGTTTGACGACGGGCCGCACGCGGTATATACCGCTCAGATCCTTCAGATCCTTTATGAGTACGGCGTGACGGCTACGTTTTTCGTCGTCGGATACAACGCCGAAAGATACCCGGAGCTTTTGCGGGCACAGTTCGATCTCGGACATGAGATAGGAAATCACACCTATTCGCATACCGTAAGCGGAAAGTCGTCGCTTGAAAAGATAGAGGAAGAGATAAAAACGACTGACAGGGTCATATCGTCTGTGACTGGTGCCGTACCGACGCTTTTCCGCCCGCCCGAAGGAAAGGCGGGAAGGGAACTGCTCGATTTTGTGCGCAGGCTCGGAAAGACGGCGGTGATATGGGACGTTGATACGCGCGACTGGGCGCACACGCCGCCCGAAAAGATCGCCGAAAACGTAAAGCAAAACGTGCACGACGGCTCCGTCATACTGATGCACGATTTCGTTGCCGCGCCGTCGCCGACGCCGGAAGCTCTTAAACTTATAATCCCGTATCTGATTGACGCCGGATACGAGTTCGTAACCGTATCAGAGCTTTTGGCAGAGGAGGCAGAAACAGGCTCCCGTCCATCATATTTCTTAGGATAAAACACGGCCGCCCTGCAAATCATAATCCGGCGGGAAACCGCGGAATAAAACAGTAAAAAACGGAAACAATAACAAATAAACGGCAGGTGCGGACATGAAAGAAAAAACAAAAAAACTGCTGTGCGCTCTGTTTGCGGTCGTGTGTGTCTTCCTTGCCGCTGCGTCGGCGGCGGACGCGGTATTGTCTGACGGGATATCGTTCTTCGAGAATGAGGATCCGTATACGCCGGCTTTCAGCGGTATAGGGACGGAACAGGTCGACGGCAGTGCCATAGCGTACGCTTTCGGCGTTCCCGTCAAGCGGGTCAGCGTATCGGTATATAAGACGAAAAAAGTTATACTCGGCGGTCAGAGCTTCGGCGTAAGGCTGAAGATGCGTGGAGTACAGATCGTCGGTATCGGAGCCGTGAACACACCGAAAGGACCGGCTGATCCGGCGTCATCCTGCGGGCTGCAGATAAACGACGTAATAACAAAAGCCGACGGGAAGAATATAACCGGCAGCGAAATGTTTACAAGTATCGTGGAAAATTGCAGCGGGCGCCCGGTAAAGATAACCTATCTGCGCGGCGGTACAGAAAGGACGGCAGAGCTGCTGCCGGTAATCGATGAGCAGAACGTCTATAAAGCCGGATTATGGATAAAGGACACGACCGCGGGCATAGGCACGGTGACTTATACGCTGCCGGACGGATTCGGGTTCGGCGGGCTGGGTCACGGTATATGTGACCCGGATTCATCGGCTCTGCTTCCGTTCGCCGGCGGCGAGGTGTATGAAGCCCATATCACCGGCATACGCCCCGGCAGGGCGGGGGATCCGGGAGAGCTGCGGGGATATTTCGGAAAAGAGCCGACCGGAGAGCTGCTTGCAAACGAACAGACAGGCGTCTACGGCAGATTCGAGAACAGACCGGACGGCAACATGGTGGAGATAGCGCTAAACGACAAAGTCAGAGAGGGCGACGCAAAGATCGTCTGTACTACGTGCGACGACGGAGTAAGAGAATACGACGCG
>JAGDCE010000033.1 GCA_017958705.1 Clostridia bacterium | reverse complement strand
CGTTCATCCTGAGCCAGGATCAAACTCTCTAAGTGTTGTATATTAACGCCTTGCGGCGATAATATCTTGCTTAAAGCTTTTGTTCTGTTGCTCTCTTACTTTTAAAGAGTATTTCGGGAACCCCTCCGCTCACAAGTTCGCGGGGGGAACCCCTCATTTGTTGCAGTCACCGTGATTGTGACTGCCTTTCAGGAATTGTCGAGATTCGCTTTGTATGATTATTCACACTTGCTTTTTTCTCTTTTCTGTTGTTCAATTTTCAAGGACCAATTCCGTCGCCTTCGACCGGCGACTTTTCAAGTATATCACATTCCGTCCCGTTTGTCAAGTGGTTTTCAAAAAGTTTTTTGAGTTTTTTTCAACTTTTTTTCAGCCGCCCTGACCCTACGATCCGTCACGTGCCGCCGCCCCTATGCTCTCCTTCGGCTCCGCGTCCCCGCTTCCCCGCTCTCCCGCTTTCCGAGCGCCTGTCTAATATATCACTTTTTTTCCCTCTTGTCAATCCCTTTTCGTGCTCTTTTTTAGCTTTATTACACTTTGTCGGGTGTTTCTACTATATATTGATTTGTTCGGCTCTCGCCGTCAAAGATGTAGCGTATCTATTATAGAACTCTTTGAACCTTCCTTCGTCGAGCGCGTCGCGTATCCGCTGCATCAGCTCGTTGTAGAAATAGAGGTTGTGCATGACGGCGAGCCTCATACCGAGCATCTCTTTCGATTTTAAGAGGTGACGGATGTAGCCTTTCGAGTAATTCCGGCACGTCGGGCAGCCGCAGCTGACGCTGATCGGCGATCTGTCGCGCTCGTATTTCTTGTTATTGAGGTTGACGGTGCCTTCCCACGTGAACAGGAACCCGTGGCGCGCGTTGCGCGACGGCATCACGCAGTCGAAAAAGTCGATCCCGCGGTAAACGCCCTCGATTATATTTTCCGGCGTTCCGACGCCCATCAGATATCGCGGCTTGTCCGCCGGCGCGTACGGGACCACGTTGTCGAGCACGTCGTACATGACCTCCGTAGGCTCGCCGACAGCGAGGCCGCCGACGGCGTAACCGTCGAGGTCGAGCTCCGAGATCTTCTTCATGTGATCTATGCGCAGGTCGTTGTACGTCGCGCCCTGGTTGATGCCGAACAGCATCTGATGCGGGTTTATCGTGCCGGGCAGGGCGTTCAGCCTGTCAAGCTCCGTTTTGCAGCGGACCAGCCAGCGGTAAGTGCGCTCCGCGGACGCTTTGGCGTAGGAATATTCGGCGGGGTTCTCGACGCATTCGTCGAACGCCATCGCGATCGTCGACGCGAGATTCGACTGTATCCGCATAGACTCCTCCGGACCCATAAAGATCCGTTTGCCGTCGATATGAGAGGCGAATTTGACGCCTTCCTCAGTTATTTTACGCAGCGGCGCCAGTGAAAACACCTGGAATCCGCCGCTGTCGGTCAGGACGGGGCGGTCCCAGTTGAAGAACGCGAGTATGCCGCCCATGTCGCGGATCACGTCGTCGCCCGGGCGGATGTGCAGATGATAAGTGTTCGACAGCTCGATCTGACATCCGAGCTCGTACAGATCCATCGTCGACACCGCGCCTTTTATGGCGGCGGACGTGCCGACGTTCATGAACACCGGCGTCTGGGCCGTGCCGTGATCTGAGATAAAAACGCCGCGCCTCGCGCGGCCTTCGGTCTTTATTACGTTAAACATATATATTCCTCTTCAAATAAGGAAGTTTCGGGATCGGGACGCCCCTGCCGCAGGGCGTGGGCGTTCTTTCGCCGTGTCAAAACAATCCGTCTATGAGATCGGCGTTCGTTTCGTCCGCCGCTTGCGCGGTTTCCCGCCGCGAACAGCGGCGGGGGTTCCCGCGGCCGACATCTGTTACATCTCGAAGCGTTTCACGTCAACGCAGCGCTTCTTATCAAGATCGTAATCGAATATCGCGCCGTGGAGCGTGACGTGGTTGTCCGAGAAGTCGAACTTGACGGGCAGATGCATCATCAGCTTCTCTATTATATTTTCCTTTTTAATACCGAGCACGGAGTCGTCGGGTCCGCACATGCCGAGGTCGGTTATATAGCCCGTCCCGTGCGGCATTATGCGCTCGTCGGCGGTCTGCACGTGCGTGTGCGTGCCGAAAATGACGTCGATCCTGCCGTCAAAATAATGCGACATCGCGATTTTCTCGCTCGTCGCCTCGGCGTGTACGTCGAGCACCGATATATCGTATTTGCCCTCGGCGGCGCGGAGCATCCTGTCGACGGTGCGGAAAGGGCATGCGAGCGGCTCGAGGAAAACAACTCCGAGTACGTTCATCACGAGTATCCGCAGCCCGCGCTCCTCAAGGATCGTATATCCGAGCCCCGGGACCTCAGGCGGAAAATTACCCGGACGGACGATATTCTTCGTCTCATCCAGGTATTCCCGTATTTCTTTTCTTTTGAAGGTGTGGTTGCCGGTGGTGATGCAGTCGACGCCGTATTTTATCAGCTCGTTCGCCGTTTTGACGTCGATACCGTTCGTCGCGGCGCTGTTTTCGCCGTTGCAGACGACAAAGTCTACGCTGTACTGTCTGCGTATTTCGAAAAGCTCGCTGCACACGCGCGCCGCCGCGGCCGGGCCTGCTACGTCACCGAGCGCAAGTATACGAAAGATCATCGGATCCTCAATTCCAGAGCGTAAGCTCGGCGCCTTTATAATAATGCTTTACTATGAACTTGTAGTCTTTGCCCTCTTCGGCGTAGATGCCGGCGCCGTACTGGCTCATGCCGACGCCGTGGCCCCAGCCGTAGACGTCGAACGTGAACGTATCGGTCTCTTTATCGTACGTGACGGTGTAATTCGTCGCCGCGAGGCTGAACAGACTCTTGCTGCCCTGACCCGTGAACGACGCGGTGCCGACCTTGAGCGTCTTGACCCTGCCGTTTTCGTTGAGCGTTATCTTCATCCAATCGGCGGGATCGTCCGGGAACGTCGCCTTGGAGTCTCTTGACCAGACTTTGCTCTTCACTTCCGCCGAAGTGTATTTCTTCTGCGAATATACGTTGTAGTAATCCTTCGTTTCGGGCGTTGTGACGCCGGTCAGGCACGGCAGACCGCCGCCCCAGACGTTTGCCATCGAGTCCGTCATGCCGTAGGAGCAGGCGTGGAACACGGCTTCTATCGGTTTGCCCTCCCACGTGAGCACTATGCCGGACGTCTCTATGACGGCCTGCTTGATCTTCGCGTAGATCTGCTTCGTGTATTCCTTGTCGGACCACGAGGACAGCGCCGATTCATAGCTTCTGTAAGACTGGCAGTGGCCCGAGCTCGTGCAGACGTCCGCGCCTTCGGAGCCGTGAGACGACGAATGATAATAGGAACTCGACTGGGATTTGTATATCGCGAACGTTCTGCTCGCCACGGCCTGCGCCTTCAGCGCCTCTATGCCGTATCGCAGCGGCATTTCCGCGGCGATGACGCCGACGATATAGTCGCCCATGAGCATCGTTTCGTATTTTCCGGTCGATTTGATGTAAACTTTGATGTATTTCGCGTCGCAGCCGACGTAGCCGCCCGTTGTGTTGTCGTCGGGATCGTTCGAAGACGACGTCGTCTCGGGCACGGTCGTCTCGGGAGCCGTCGTGACCGGCGCGGTCGTCTCGGGAGCCGTCGTGACCGGCGCGGTCGTCTCGGGGACCGTCGTTTCCGGCACGGTTGTCTCCGGAACGGTGGTTTCCGGCACGGTCGTCTCTTCGACGGCAGTCACCGGCGCGGAAGACTCCGCCGCGGCGCTGACCGGTGCGAGCTCTCTTTGCTCTATTTCATTGAATTCGCTCTCGTACTGCAAGAGCATCCCGTATCTGTCCGACATCTCGCCGGTCGACGTGCCGCGCCATATCTTCGTCGGATAATCCGGCGCCGTCACGATCTCTACGGGCTCCGTCTCCTCCTCAGGGAGCTGTTGTTCCGGTATGACCGGGATCTCGTCCGCTCCGCGCACGACCGTCTCGTCGGTCAGCACCGGAAGCGTATCGTTTGTTCTGCGGTATGTAAGCGCGATCACGGTCGGCACTATCATCGCCGCCGCAAGGAACACCCCGCAAAGTGATATCAATCTTTTCAAAACCGTTTCCTCTTTGATCTGCCGTCCGGGCTTAGTCAAGCTCCCAGACGATTTTGTTTTCTTTGAACGTCCCCTCGTAGGAACGTCCGGACGTCCAGTAATACGTGCCGTGGCCGTCCATCATATTCGCTCTGAACTCTCCGACATAATATTCGCCGCTCGCCCACGTATAGGTGCCGGTGCCTTCCCTGACGTCGGAAATGAACTGTCCTTCGTATTTGTCTCCGTTCGGGAACACGTACGTGCCGACTCCGTCCTTGACGTCGTTGACGAAAGTGCCCTTATAGCTGCTTCCGTCCGCCCAGATGTACGTTCCCTCGCCGTCCTTCATGTCGTCCTTGTAGCCGCCCTCGTAGTAAGAGCCGTCGGACCAGGTGTATTTTCCCGATCCGTTTCGCTTCCCGTTCGTCATGAAGCCTTCGTATCTGTCGCCTATGCCGGGCGAATAGACGTACGTGCCGTATCCGGTCATCTCGCCGTATACGATGTCGCCCTCATAGTATTCGCCGCTGTTGTAGGTTAGTTTTCCCTTGCCGTTCATATATACGTCCGTGATGTCGCCGACGTATACGTAACCCTCCTGAAACGACAGCGTGTCTTTTTCGCGGTCAAGCTCGGCCTTCGTGCCGTCTCCGTAATAAACGGTGCCCTTCCACGGCAGCTCGCCGCCGTCCTGCTTGATTATCTTTCCGATAAAGCGGTCTTCTCCGAAATACATGATGCGGAATCCGGTCAGATACGCTATGAGATATACCGCCGCGACGAAAAGCAGAGTCAGTACGGTGATTATAATCAGCGCTTTTACCGCTTTGTTCAGTTTCAATTCCTTAACTTTCACTTTTGTCTCCGATTCAGGGTGCTTGATAAAGGATATGGAGAAACCGCAGCCGATATTCCTCAGATCCCGAAAAGCGTCTCCATCATGCTGACGATCTGCGGCACGATGAGCAGACACACCGCCGCGACGAGCACGAACAGCAGTATGCCGAACACGGCGGAGCCGATGCTGGTGCCGCGTTTGGAGAAAATGTTGTCGGCGCGGAACGACAGCTCGGCGGGGATATAGAACGACGTCGCCGAAAGCAGCTCGTTCTGCCGCTTCCGCGTCAGCTTTACGCCGCTGTCAGCGCCCTCTGGCGGTACCGAACGCAGCACGCCCGCGTACGTCCTGCCGTTTTTGATCGCGGAGCGGACGAACACGTTCTTATCGTACTTCGTGGAGTTGAGCAGTATCGCAGTCTCCTCGTCCACCGCGCCGCTGTCGAGCAGGAAGCGGATGAACGACCCGAGCACGAGTTTGTGATACAGCGATATGAGCGCCGCGGCGACGACGCCGATGAACATGCAGATTATGATGATCTGCACGTTTTTCGCGTATTCGGGTAAATTTTTTACTTCCGTCAGATCAGCTTGCATCATGCCACCCCGGTTCGCGTAAAAATACAACATTAGGTAAAAATCCGGTTCCGGTACACAATATGTAGTATTTTCGCTTTTAAAATGCTCTTTTTGCTATACGTTGTTCAGCTTATTATAACCCTCAGATGTATATCTCGGGTTATTATTTTGTAAACTCTGTTTAAAATTTGGTTGTCAAAAGTCGAAAACGTCGTCTCCGCAGATGCGTTTTATCAGCGCTTCGAGGTCGTCGTTGTCGCCGTAGCTGATCTCGAGCGTGTGTTTTCTTCCCTTGTTTATCGTGATCTTTCTCCCGAGTATGGAGAACATACGTTCGATGAGCGCAGTCTCATAGCTCTTCGTTCTCGGGTCTTCGACCGTTACGGTCTTCGGTTCTTTCAGCTTTTTGACGTACGATTCTGTCGCTCGGACGGTGAGATTCAGTTTTATGACCGTCTCCGCCGCCTGCTTCATCAGAGCCTCGTCGCCGAGACCCGCGATCACTTTTGCGTGGCCGTCGGTCAGCTTTCCTTCCGCGACGTAAGCCTTTATCGCGTCCGGCAGATCGAGCAGACGCAGCGCGTTCGCGACGGAAGACCGCGGTTTTCCTATTCTTTCCGCCAGTTCCTGCTGTGTCAGCCCGAAATCTTCGATTATCGCCCTGTATGCCTCGGCAATTTCTATCGGATTCAGGTCCGCGCGCTGTATATTTTCGATAAGCGCCACTTCGGCGGCTTCCGACGCCGTCAGTTCGGTCACGATAACCGGAATCTCCGTCAGACCCGCCAGTTTCGCCGCGCGGTAACGGCGCTCACCGGCGACGATAACGTAAAAGCCCTCGCCGGCAGAACGGACGATAATAGGCTGTATCACGCCGTGCGCTTTTATCGATTCCGCAAGCTCCTGTATGGAATCGTCGTCAAAATTCTTTCTCGGCTGATTTTTGTTTATCTCTATATCCGATATGTTGAGAACCGAGACGCCGCCGCTCTGTTCCACGGAATTTGACTCAAACAGCGCGTCGAGCCCGCGCCCCATTGCTTTTTTCTTTGCGCTCATACTTTTTTCCTTTCAGCATATTAATTAAAGAATAATATATATAATAGCGACCGGTCCGGTGAATGTTCCACGTGGAACATTTTCACCGTCTGTACGCCACGCCCTAAAATTGTTCCACGTGGAACATCAGACGCCGGCGCGCTTCATTATCTCGGCCGCCGCGGCGTTATACGCGTCGGTGCCTTTGCCGTGCTTGTCGTAATACTGGATCGGCTGGCCGAAACCCGGCGCCTCGGAAATCTTTACAGACCTCGGGATTATCGTCGCGAGCAGTTTTCCCGAATAATACCGCTTCAGCTCCGCTGCGACCTCCTGCGAGAGGTTCAGCCTGCCGTTATACATCGTTATAAGTATCCCCGTCAGCTCGAGCTGCGGGTTGTATCTTCTTTTTACTTCCTTTACGGTCATCAGAAGCTGTGTCAGCCCCTCAAGCGAGAAATACTCGCAAAGCATAGGCACGACTATGCCGTCCGACGCCACGAGCGCGTTCACCGTTATCAGCCCGAGCGACGGCGGACAGTCGATAACTATCAGATCGTACTCGTCTTTCAGAGGCGCAAGCGCCTTTTTGAGCCTTGCCTCCCTGGATTCCGTGTCCACGAGCTCGAATTCAGCGCCCGCGAGGCTTATGCTCGCCGGCATCAGCCACAGATTCGTGAATTCCGTCTTTATCACCGCAGACGCGGCGTCCGCCCTTGAGATCAGCACGTCGTACGTCGACGCGGTAAGGTTTTTCTTGTTTATGCCGACGCCGCTCGTCGTGTTCCCCTGGGGATCGCAGTCGACGAGCAGTACGCGCCTCCCGGTGAGTGCGGCTCCCGCCGCCACGTTTATCGCGGACGTCGACTTTCCGACGCCGCCTTTCTGATTTGCAAACGCAAGGATCCTGCCCATTTTACGCTCCTTCACCGTCATCCGGCCTGTTTTCCGGCTTTTCTTCGGTCTCTTCCGTTATTTCTTCCGCCGCTGTCGTTTCCGTTGCGGTCTCTTCCGTCTCTTCTTTTATTTCTTCCGGCTCTTGTGCCGCGGTCTCTTCCGTTATTTCGGCGTTTTTCGCCGTTTCCGGACCGTTTTCGACCGTTTCAGACGGTTCTGGCTCTTCTTTCTGCTGTTTTTTCGCTTTTTTCTTCTTTTTTACCGGGCCGTTCAGGCTGAACGCCAGCAGATCAAGCGGTCTTGCGAGCTCGTTCATTATGAGCACCGCCGGGTACGCGCCGTCGTAAAACACGCCGGTATACCGGAAAAGCACCGTCAGGCCGCCGCATCCGACGCCGTAAATCACCTGTCCGAGCGTCGTGCAGGGCGAGGTCGCGTGGTCGGTCGCCATGAAGAACGCCGCGAAAAGCACGCCGCCCGAGAGGATCGAGTATATCGCGTAGCTCGAATCTATATCGATCCGCGGGAACAGATACGTTATCGCCATGACCGTGAACGCGAACGAAAGCGGTATCTTATACGAGATTATGCCGCGCAGTATCAGGAACGCGCCGCCGAGAAGTATCAGCAGTGCCGATATTTCGCCTATATTTCCGGCGCATTTGCCGTACAACAGCTCGAAAACAGACTCGTTCGGAAATTTTCCGGCGTTCAGCGCCGCCATAGCCGTCCCGGCCGACAACTGCGGGTCGACGTTTGAAAACAACGGCAGCGAGACGCCGGGCGCCGTATAGATCATCATTTTGCCGAAAATCAGCATTATGACGGTCCGGGCGAACAGCGCGGGGTTCAAAAAGTTGTTTCCGGTGCCGCCCGCAAGCTGTTTTATCGCCATTGCGACGAGTCCGCCGACCGCCGGTATCCACAAAGGCGTCGCCGCCGGCAGTGTAAGCGCCAGCATAACGCCCGACACAACGGCGGCAAGATCGCCGATCAGCGGTTTTTTATAGATCATAAGTGTGAGCAGCGCGTCGGAGGCGACCGCGGAGGCGACCGAGATCGCGATGACCATCAACACTCGGAACCCGAACAGGTATACCGCCCACACGACAACGGGGATCAGCGCCGCGATGACGTGAAGCATAATGCCGGCGACGGAGCAGGAACCGCTCAGAAACGCCGAATTGGTGCCGCGCCGCACCGGTGTGATATCTCTTTTCAGTAATTTGTTTATCTTCATAATTATTATTTGTCTAATTCTTCCGGAAGGCGTCGTTTCGCCGTGTGTATCAGCTTTTTGATCGGTATATACGCGGGGCAGACGTAATCGCAGCATCCGCATCCGGTGCAGGCGCGCGCTCCGTATTCCTCGCATACTCCGTATTTCTTCTTTTTCGCGTTGCCGGCGAGGTAATACGGCAAAAGACGCGACGGGCAGACGGTCACGCACCGTCCGCAGTGCGTGCAAGGCTTCATCTCCGGTATATCTTTGCCCTCTCCCGGGAAGAAGAGCGTCACGGCGTCGGTCAGAGGACCGATCGGATCGTCCGCGTTTTTGCACAGTTTACCGCGCATCGGGCCGCCGAGGATTATTTTTTCGGGCCGGTCTACCGTTATCCCGCAGAAATCGAGCAGCTCCGACACCGGCGCGCCGACGGGGCAGAGGACGTTTTCGTCGTTTACCGAGACGATCCGTTCGCAGTAAGGGATGCCGAGGACCGCGGCGCGGTATACAGCGGCGGCGACTTCGGCGTCGAAAACGCAGCATTTCGACCGCTCGGGGTGGTCCGCGTCGGACAGCCTCGTGCCGGTCACCGCATAGATCATGGCGACCTCCTCGTCCTGCGGATATCTGCGCTTCATCTTGTGGACCTCGAAAAGCGGGTCGCCGCGTACCGCGGAGACGATGCGTCCGTAGTATTTTTCGTCGGCTTCGACCGCGATCTCGCATCTGCGCACGTCGAGTGCGCGCATAAGCAGCTTCGCGCCGTCGATGACGCTGTTCAGATCGCCGTCGATGAGCTTTCTGCGGCTGAAAACGCCGGGTTCGCTCTCGCAGCAGTTGAGGATGAAGCGCATCGTGCCGCCTTCCGCGGCAAGCACGCGCCTGTAAGCGTAGCCGTAGCTGCCGCGGCAGGGGATCGCGGCGTCCTTCATTATCCCTGTCACCGTTTCAGGCGACAGCTCCGTCACCGGATCGTCGCAGACGTGAAGCTCCGCGCGCCGGTCCGAGCCGTCCGGCGACACGATCACGCCTCGCACGCGGTCCTGTTCGTTCACGATCCGGGTGATTTTGCCGGCGAGCGCCGTGAAGACCGGGATCTCGTCGCCGTGATATTCGAACGTGCCGACGCGCTGATACGCGCCTACCTCGTCGCCCTCTTTGACGTCCGGCTTAAATCCGGCGTCCTCGGGCGAAAGCAGGATCAGCCTGTCAAGTTCCGTGAGCCGCGATACGGGTTTTGGCGGGACTTTGCCGTTTCTCTGAAGATCTATCCCGCCCGAAAAAGTATAAGCCATTATATATCGCTCCGTATAACGTGTATTATCGGATAATATTATATCACCGCGAGGATACTATTACAACAAAACGAGCCCTATATTTTATAAAAATTTTATAAATATTTATAGAATGCGCGCGTAGCCGCGCATTATTGAGGCGCGTTTGCGTATTTTTTTGCGTTATTCTATTGCATTTTGGGTTTTTATCTGTTATAATACGGAAAAGAGCTCGATTCTGAAAGGAGAACTGCCATGTATCGCATCGGAGTTGACCTCGGCGGGACGAAGATCGCCGTCGCGTCGATCAGTGAGAACAACGAAATTATAAGGAAACTCAGCACGCCCACGGAGCCGGAACGCGGAAACAACGCCGTCGCCGAGGATATAGCGCGGCTGATAAAGCAGCTCTGCGCGGACGACGGGATAAAACCCTGCGACGTCTCGTTCGCAGGTATCGCCGCGCCGGGCGCGATAAATCCCGAGACCGGGTATATCGAGCGCGCGCACAATCTCGATATGGAGCATTTCCCGATAGTCGACATGGTCAAGGAGCTTTGCGGGATCGATAACGTGAAGATCGAGAACGACGCGAACGCCGCGGCGCTGGGCGAGGCCGTCGCCGGAGCGGCGAAGGGCACGAAATATTCGGTAATGATAACGCTCGGTACCGGCGTTGGCGGCGGATTCATAATTGACGGGCACGTTTTCTCCGGCTTCAACTACACGGGCGGAGAATTCGGGCACATGGTCATCTGCGCCGGCGGAAGACCCTGCAACTGCGGAAGACGCGGCTGCTGGGAGGCGTACAGCTCGGCGACCGCGCTCGTCGCGATGACACGCGAGGCCATGGAGGCTCATCCGGAGTCAGAGCTGCACAAAGTGGCGGCGGAGCAGGGAAAAGTCAGCGGAAAAACGGCGTTCATCGCATCCCGACGCGGCGACGCGGCGGCTCTGGCGGTCGTCGACGAATACGTGTCGAAGCTCGCGTGCGGCATAGTCAACGTCATCAACCTGCTGCAGCCCGACGTGCTCAGCATCGGCGGCGGGATTTCAAACGAAGGAGACGGACTGATGATCCCGCTGCAGAAGCAGATAGACCGCGAGATCTTCATACACGGCATGGGACCGTCGACCGAAATCAGAATCGCAAAGCTCGGAAACGACGCCGGACTTATCGGCGCCGCAAATCTGTGACATCAAGAGGTATGAAATGCTTAAAGAAAAAAGATTCCTGATACCGATAATCGCCCTTTACGCAGTGCTTATAACCGTGCTGATCGTCACGGCGGTTTACCCGAAGCTCGATTACGACGTTTCGCGCGCACTCACCTCGGGCGGCGCGGTCACGTATACGATAGGCAACGTGCTCGAAATATGGGCGGAGCCGGTAACGCTTTTGCCGATGTGCTTTATAATCACGCTGGCGGCGGTATTTTCGATAAAAACGAAGCGTGAAAACGCGTTTCCGCTGCCGCGCATACTCGGCGTGGGCCTCGGGTTCGGCGCGGTCGTGCTGATGTACGAGGTGATACACAGAATAGTAAAGTATTACTGCAAACTCGAAGATATAACGCAGCCGTGGCTCGTAAAGGATGGCCCGTTCGCGAGCTCGCTCCTTTGGGTCAAGGCGATCTGCGCCGCCGCGGCGCTGCTGATAATCTTCGGATTCACGCTCATCGCGCACAAGATCCCGTACGAGGCGCTGAAAAAGTGCATAAAGGTGATAATGCTCTGCGTGACGTGCCTGCTGCTTGAGATAGCGATCATAGAAGGGATGAAGCTTATATTCGGCAGGATGAGATTCAGGGAATGGATGCAGACCGACCTGCCCGAATCGCCGTGGTACCGCGTAAACGGCGCGCCCGAAAGCGACGCGTACAAGTCGTTTCCGTCGGGACACACGGCAAACAGCTTCCTTCTGACGACGACAACGTTTTTCTTCGACGCGTTCGGCAGGAAGGCGGCGGGCAATATCGCGAGGATCTGCCACCTGTGCTGGATGATCGTCGTGATGACGTCAAGGATCATGGCGGGCGCTCATTACCTGTCCGACGTAGCCGCCGGGATGATGATCTCGCTGACTATCGTGACGGTGTGCATCTGCGTGATATTCAGAAAAAGAGAGCCGAAAACAGCGCGGTAAAAGCATACTAAATAGCGAAAAAACGCCTCCGGGCGTTTTTTTCATCAATATATATACAATCAAAACCATATGTAGAGGACACGCCTCAGGGGGTGAAAAAATTATGATTTTTTTTGCGAAAAGGGGTTGACAAAAGGAAATTCGTATGATATAATGCTAACCGTCGCACGACGAGGCCCGGTATGGGAGCATAGCTCAGCTGGGAGAGCACATGCCTTACAAGCATGGGGTCACAGGTTCGAGCCCTGTTGTTCCCACCAAGTCTTTTTCACGGCCCGGTAGTTCAGTTGGTTAGAACGCTAGCCTGTCACGCTAGAGGTCAGGGGTTCGAGCCCCCTTCGGGTCGCCAAGTTTGCCTCTGTAGCTCAGTTGGTAGAGCAGGG
>JAGDCE010000319.1 GCA_017958705.1 Clostridia bacterium | reverse complement strand
TCTGTTCTTTTTTTTTTAGCTAAATTGAAAACCTGCGGTTTTCAGCTAAATTGAAGCCTGACGGCTTCAGCTAAATTGAAAACCTGCGGTTTTCAGCTAAATTGAAGCCTGACGGCTTCGGCTAAATTGAAAACCTGCGGTTTTCAGCTAAATTGAAAACCTGCGGTTTTCAGCTAAATTGACGCCTGACGGCTTCAGCTAAATTGTTTGCCTTACGGCAAACAGCTAAATTGAAGCCTGCGGCTTCAGCTGAATTAAGCCCGGAGGCTTTTTCCGATAAGATTTCGTTCGATCCAGCGCACGGCGCCGTCGAGCGGAGTGCCGTCGGGCGGGGAGAAGTTCGTTACTCCCGCGGCTCTCAGGTCGGAGAACAGCGCGCCGCATATAAGCGGCTCGGCGCGGCCGAGATCGTGAAGCAGCACGCCTCCCGCGAACGTGAACGGCGTGTCGGCCGGCATGTCGTAAAGCCTCATGCCGGCGAGCGCGAACGACGACAGATCGTGCCCCGCCTGAGTGAATATCGCGCGCGCCGCCTCGTCGCCCTCGTCCGCCGCGGTCTCGCACTGCAGGCAGAAGGCGGCGACGTTTCGCGCCGTCTGGGGCGAAGCGTATATGCCGTAGACCGAACCGCGCAGAGAATCCGACGGGTATTTTTCGCGCAGCAGACGCAGAAGAGAAGTCGGCCCGCCGCGGCCCTCGGCGTACGCTATCGCCGCGTTGATCCCCGCGCGGCCTATCGCGAAGCCCGATCCGGGGTCGCCGAGTATCGCGCCGTATCCGCCGACGATATGGAATCCGCCGTCTTTGATTATATATGCGTCGGCTCCGGTGCCGGAGAGGATCAGCACCCCGTCGCCGTATATTCCGGCGGCGTAAAGCCCGAGCGTGCCCTCGTCGACTTCTTTGACGGGGCAGGCGGCGAGGCGGGCGAAGATCCCGTCGTTGTGCATCAGATATCCGGCGATCCCGAGCGGCTCGAACGGGCCGACCGCCGCCTCGAGCGCGGTCAGCGCGGCGGTCACGGTCTTCTCGATAGAGGCCTCGTCGCTCGTCTTCCGGTTTATCCCGCCCTCGGCTCTGACGCGGCCGAGCAGACCGCCGTCGGCGCCGACGGCGCCGAGTTCGAGCTTGGTGCCGCCGCCGTCCGCCGCGATGTATATCTTTCTTTTCATTTTACGGTATACGTGTAGGTGAATCTTCCTCCGGGCGCCGTGTCGCCGTTGGAGTAGAAGTCCATAATATCGCCGTCGTTCTGCATGTTGTCGTTCCATTTGAAGTTGACCGTGAATTTATCGCCGCTGATCCCGAGGTAAGACTTCGGTATCTTGATGACGAGCGTGTTTCCGGTGACCTTGTAGGAGACGCTTCCGACGGTGCTGAAATTCCAGCCGCCGGTACTGCGCTCGAGTCTCGCCTGCGCCGCGTCGGGGCTGACTCTGTTGACGACGTATTCGAAACCCTCCCAGCTCTTGTCGGAGGCGCCGACGTCGATGAACAGCCTCATCCACGCCCGGTCGGTGTACGGCGTTATATCGTCCGCGCATTCGACCATGAAGTACAGATACGACGCGTCGCGCGCGACCTTCGCGCCGATTATGTCGTTGCGTCCGGTGGTGTTTGTGTACGTCGTGCCCTTGTAGCCGGGGCTGCTGCGGTCGAACGTGTTGCCCTTGTAGGCTACGTAATACGGCCCGACGTCGTCCCACTGCGAGACGGCTCCGCTGACGTAGATCTGCTTTGCCGCCGTCGGTTCGGGCACCGCGCGCACGCCCTTGAATTTTCTGATGTAGTATACGAGCTGATAATAGTAGTTGTCTTTCAGATCGCCGGTGGACGGCTCTATGTCGCGGCTGTATTCGTCGTTGAACTCGTCCGGGAACGCGTTCTTGACGCCCTGCCACGTCGGATGCTTGCCGGCCACCCATTCGTTCCAGCCGGTCACGAACACGAAATCGGGATTCTGCTTTAACGCGTATTCCCACTGCTCGGCGAAGTTCGCGCCGTACAGCTTCGCGTTTTCACGCGTGTCGTAGCCGGACGACGTATACGTCCTGCCGAAGACGTTCGTTCCGTTCATCGCGGTAAGGCCCGCGGCTTTGCTCCAGTTCTGCGCGACGCCGACGGAGATCTGCTTCTTGCCCTTCGGGTCGGTGTAGGTGGCCTGCGGATATCTCGCGAGCCAGCCCCAGCTCGTCGTGTTCGTCTTCGACGTGTCGTTGTACTGCGGCACGCCCTGACGGAACGTGAAGAAGTAGCTTATCTCCGCGTCGAGCGTCTTCGTCTTGTCGAGTCCCGACGTAAGCGAGATTATGAGAGGCTTTTCTTCCCAGTAGAACCACAGTTCACTGTAAGCCGGGTTCATGTAGACGCTCTGATATATCTCGCGCAGCTGAGTCGCGGCGGCGGCGCCGTCGCCGAACGGCAGTATGAACGAGATCTTCGGCGTCTTTACGCCGTCCTCACGCGCCTTTTTGAAGACCTCGAGCAGGACGGTGTACGATTCGCGCCACGTGAACGTGCCGTTCGTGTTGTCGAAGATTATCACGTCTACGCCGGCGTTGGCGAGCATCTCGGCGTGCTTTCTCAGCACCCATTTGTCCGTCGTCGTGTAGTAGCCGTACACGGGCTCGTTCCAGAAGCAGCCGTGATAATCGGCTATCGTGTTCCAGACGCTGTGGCTGTGGTTCGTCACCGCGTCGGGGTACTGATCGCATATCTGCTGAATGTTTACCGGGGTGTAGTTCTTTGCGTGCTCGACGTGCCACGTCCAGTAGAACAGGCCGACGTATTTGCCCTCCTTCGGGTCGCCGACCTCGGCGTTTCCGGGCAGCGTGCGCCCGAGCGCGTCGGTCGCCGCCCACGTGTCGGGCATCGCGTCGCGTTCCGTGATCGCCGGGGAATCATCCGGCTCCGGCGGGATGAGCGACGACGTGATCGACTCGACCTGATTGAACAGCGGGTCGGGCGTCTGAGACACCGTTATCGTCATCGCGAGCTCGCCGCCGAGCTCAATGCCGCCGTCGTAGAACAGGCCGCGCCCGACAGACGACGGATACAGCCAGACACCGACGGTCTCGTCCGGGTCGCTGATCATGATCATGTATTCGCCCGCGTCCTGCGTCGTGAAATCGAGCGTCAGCCACGAGTTGTCGCTGAAATTCTTGAAAAGCTTCGTGGCGATCGCCGGCTGCGTCAGCGTGTACGCTATGTCGTTGCGGAACCTGTAAAGCGTCAGCCTCAGATTGCCTATCGAGTTGCTCCACGACGGACACCAGACGGACAGCTGTCTGAAAGGCGCGTTGACGGAGAACCGCTCGGCGAAGTAGTTGCCGGTCTTCAGCTGTATCGCTTCTTTATCGTTGTATTTTGACGGATCGTACATATCGACCGTCGTCCATTCGACGGTCTGCCATACGCCCGTGCTGACGTATTTGAACAGCACGACAACGTCTCTGTTGTCGACGGAGCCGTCCTCGTTGCAGTCGGCGATCTCGTCCGGCACGCCGCCGAGCGTTCCGCTGACGAGCTTGAACAGATCGACGACGTCCATGTTGTCGATCGAGCCGTCGGCGTTTATATCGCCCTTGACCTGCTCCGGCGGGAGCGGATCGACGAAAGTGCTCTCATCGTACGGCGGTATGTAGACGCGTGCGCGCCAGATCTCCTCGCTCGTGCCGTCGGCGAAGTTGGCGAACACCTGGACGGTCCTGATGCCCGCGGGGTCGACCGGTACGATCACGTGGAAACGGTATGTGAATTCGCCGGGCGCGATCTGAAGCACCGCGGGCTCCGCCGTCTCCTTGAATTTAGGCAGAGACAGCGTGTACATGCCCTCCTGAACGTAGGAAAAGCTCTCGATGTCGGAGCCGTCCGCGGAGACCCAGCCCCAGAAGATGGCGGACATCGTGTTTTCCGGCAGGTGCGGCGTGTCGATCTTGGCGACGTCGCCTCCGCAGAAAACGCAGGCGCGCTCGTCGGAGCCGTTCGGCTTGAAGCCGTATCTGACTTCGTCGTAGCTTACCTTCAAAACGTGGTTGAAATGCCGGCTGACGTATGCCTGAGGCTTTTCGTCGGCGGCAGCGGGACCGGGCACGAGCGCCGGCAGCAGCGCCGCGGTCATCAGCACCGCAAGCAGCAGAGAGACGATCTTTTTCAATTTTCTTCCCCCGTATCTGAATCTTTATTTTTGCGCTTTTCAGCGTCGTCTTTCTTTTTGAGTATGAATATCACCGCGCCGCAGAGCAGGAACATCCCGGCGAGCACGCAGATCGTGATCACGTAAAGCCGCACGCCGGAGCCGCGCTCGGCGACGGCTGCGGTCGTCTCGGGTTCGGTGACGAATATCTGAGTTTCCGGCTCCGGCAGCGTTTCCTCATGCTGATCCGGCACCGTGTCGGACGATTTTTCGTCAACGGTGTAGACGCCGACAACGGATATCCTCGGCGTGCCGCCCGCCGAGACGGGCGAGATGCTGACGGACCTGACGCCGCCGGCGGCGCCCTGCTCGAACGCTACGGAGCAGATCCTGTCGGCGGGGAGACGGCAGGTCGCCGTCACGACGCCGTTCTCGCAGTCGAGCCTGACGAGCACGGAGAGGGCGTCTTCTCCCTCGGGCAGATAGTCGGCGCAGAGCCGCAGATAAAGCGCGTTTCTTATCACGCCGACAACACAGCGCGCGTGACCGCCGCCCGACGTCAGATCGAACGGTATCGCCACCGCCGGCTCGCCGTTGACGACGTCGGCGTACGGCTGACGGCAGTTATCGCAGGCGATCCAG
>JAGDCE010000032.1 GCA_017958705.1 Clostridia bacterium | reverse complement strand
CTCGGCTTCGCCGTGCTCGGCTCGATCGGTACGATCAAAACGAACTTCGGCCGCGTCAAAGCGGAAAAGACGGCTCAGCAGCAGATGGCGGATCCGGCGATAGCGGAGAAGTTCGGAAAGCCCGCGGAGCAGGTCCCGGACATCTACGCGGAACCGGATAAGATCGAAGATCGGACGGATTACGCTCAGCCGGATCAGACGCAGCCGGACGAGATGCAGCCGCAGAACGACTCGCATTACGACCGGACGCCCGGCGACGAGACGAAATACTGATAAATAAAACGCGGTAAACGTAAGCGGCGAAGTTTTTCGCCGCTTTTTGCATCTGAAAAAGCGTGAAAATCGAAGAAAATCAAAGAAAATCGAAGAAAACGTACCGATAAATCAAAAAAAGTTTCAAAAAAGTCTTGACAAAACGGAAACGTTGTGGTATACTTGCCACTGTTCGATATCAGGACTATCACAATTTACGGAGGAAACATTAATGTCCACTTACATGGCAAAGAAAGAAAATGTTGACCGCAAATGGTATGTTATAGATGCAGCAGGCGTTCCGCTCGGAAAAACGGCGGTAAAGGCGGCAAACATACTCCGCGGCAAGAACAAGCCCGAATTCACACCCAACGTAGACTGCGGTGATTTCGTAATCATCATCAACGCTTCCAAAGCGGTCCTCACCGGCAAAAAGCTTGAACAGAAGTATTACTATCATCACAGCGGATACATCGGCGGCCTGAAGGCTGTTCAGTACAAAAAGATCATGGCGGAAAAACCCGAGTTCGCTTTCGTAAAAGCGGTCAAGGGCATGCTCCCCCACAACTCCATCGGTGACAAGGCTATCACCAGACTCAAGGTCTACGCAGGCGAGCAGCACAAGCAGCAGGCTCAGAAGCCCGAGACCCTGGAAAACTGAGACAGGAGGTAATCGTAAATGTATAACGAAGCTCAACCCTACTTCTACGGCACCGGCAGAAGAAAGAAATCGATCGCTCGCGTACGTCTCGTACCCGGCACCGGCGCTATCACGATAAACAAGAGAGACATAGACGATTATTTCGGTCTCGAAACTCTCAAGCTTATCGTCAACCAGCCCTTCGGCGTGACCGAAACGGCAGGCAAATTCGATATCATCTGCACCGTCAAGGGCGGCGGCATCTCCGGTCAGGCCGGCGCTATCCGTCACGGCGTTGCGAGAGCGCTTCTCAAAGTCGACGCTGAATACCGTTCTCCCCTCAAAAAAGCAGGTCTGCTTACCCGCGACCCGAGAATGAAGGAGAGAAAGAAATACGGTCTCAAAGGCGCCCGCCGCGCTCCCCAGTTCTCCAAGAGATAACAGAACAGAAAAGATCCCGTTCATGCGGGATCTTTTTTTGTCCGAAAACCATTGACTAACGGCGGCGGTAATGATATAATTCATTGCAGACCATATAAGTGAGGTATTACTATGAAAAAGTTTTTGACGGTATTGCTTTTATTTGCTTTGCTGCTTTGCTCCTGCACGTCGGGCGGAGAAGAGCAGACGATGGAGAATGAAACGACCACAGAAGCTGCGACGACCGAGCCGGCCGAAACGGAACCCGCGGAGACCGCGGTGGCGCACGAGGCGAAGACGGCTGACGGATTCCGCTTCAGCATGACGCCGGCCGAGACTGTTACGGAAGCGTCGGGCGAGGTCGATGTCAGCCTGAGGAACTCAAACAGTTACACCGTCGCGTTCGAAAGCTGTTTTTACGGCCCGCAGAGCATGGTGGACCGGGATTCACATCATATGGGCGACCTTTACGTCGCCGCGGCCTACGCCAAAGAATATCCGCAGGATACCGGATATTTTTACGGCGAGTTCACCGGAGACAGGTTCAGCGACTATATGACGTACAACGGCGGCGAGCTCAGGATATACGAGGGCAAAGGCACGTACGCCAAATACAACGATTCAAAACTTCTCTACACCCAGCAGATAGATACGGACGGCGACTTCCGCGGCGCGGGTGATTTCAACGGCGACCGCTTCACGGACCTGCTTTTCGTGACGAATAAAAAGTCTGCTCTCATCGGCTACGGCTCCGAGGACGGCTTTACGTTCGCATCCGCCGGCGTGCTGCCCGACAGCGGCGATTTCAGCAAAGAGGATTTCCACACCGGCGATATGAACGGCGACGGAGTTGACGACATAATAGCGGTAAAGGGCTTTGACACGTCGTCATGGACGGTCAAGGACGGAAAAGCGGCGCTTTACGCGAAAAAGCAGCTCAATATAAAGGACGAATACAACTGCTTCTGTATAGCCGATATCAACACGGACGGCTTCTGCGACCTCATCGTCGCGATCGACGGTCTCGGATTGAGAACGTATTTCGGACGCGTCGACGGTCAGTTCGGCCCTTACGAGAATGAAATAGGCAACGTCAATCTATATCCCACGTGGGAAAGCAAACTGCCGATAAAATATATGACGCGCGGCGACACAAACGAGGACGGCGTTGACGACATCGTCGCAACGATGAAGATCAAAGCGAACAAGGACTTCGGCATATGCTCGCTCACGTATCCGACGGAGGCGCCGGCATACGACTATTCCACGCACATAATCAAAAAGACGGACGGCACGTATATCCTCTATAACGGCGGTCTGTACGTCGATTACAACAAAGATAAGTACAACCCGACGGACGGCGACCACGTTCTCGTCTATACTTCGGATGACGGCAGGCACTGGCACCGGAATCTCGACGCGCCGGCATTCTACCTCGGCGGCGAGCTCGGCGTCAGCAACGAATGGTGGAGCGGCAATACGATAGAGCCGGAGGTGGTGTGCGTCGACGGAACTTACTATATGTACTGGCAGTGCGAGAACTATACGCATCTTGAAGACGGAACTCTCATAGGCCATGACAAAATAGGCGTTGCCACGTCGACGGACGGACTCCATTTCGAACGTAAAACGGATAAACCCGTGATCGTCAACGAACCG
>JAGDCE010000318.1 GCA_017958705.1 Clostridia bacterium | reverse complement strand
CCGGCAAAAACGGGATCGACCCGGGCGTACTCTTCGGTATAAAGCAGCTGGAATCTGCCGCATTCCGAAATTTCAGCGCGGAGGATGCCGCGGGTTTCGTCGCCGGTGCTGTGAACGAAGTATTCACCGTCGTCAAGCGTAAGGCGGAAAGTGGCGTAATAAAGCCCGGATGAGAGAGAGAAGGCGGCTTTGAACGCGTCTCTGTCACCGCATATACCGTCATATACGGCGTCTATCCCGACCGTCTCTCCGGTCTCGTCGCTGTATAATATCAGCTCCGCCGAAGTACAGCAAAGGATGCGACGGACGAATACGGTGCATTCGCCGCCGCTGTATCGGAACAGAACGGGATCGGTCGGGTAAAGCCCGTCGGCGTCGATGCCGTCATACAGCGTTATCATTCTACGGGTCTGATGTGCCAGATGCCGTCGGCGTATTCGCGCACGGAGCGGTCAGACGAGAACTCGCCTGACGATGCGATGTTGTCGAGGCTTATACGCGACCAGTTCGTTTTATCTTTATAATCTTCGTTCATTCTTGCGTGAACGTCGACATACGACGCGAAATCGGCAAGACACATATACGGATCCGGAACGCCGTTGCAGTAGAGCAAATAATCGGAAAATTCCGAGAACGAATATCCGCAGAAACCGCGGTTCAGCGTTTTGATAACGTTCTGCACCGTATCAGATTTTGCGAAATTCTTCGAGGAATAGCCGGACGCCCAGAGCGAGTCCACCTCGTCTGCGCGCAGACCGAACAGATAGAACGACTTGCCGCCGAGCTTTTCATACATCTCAACGTTCGCGCCGTCGTACGTGCCGACAGTCACGGCGCCGTTCATCATCAGTTTCATGTTGCCGGTACCGCTCGCTTCTTTTCCGGCAAGCGAGATCTGTTCAGAGATCTCCGCCGCAGGAATCAGTTTCTCAGCAAGTGATACGCAATAGTTTTCGAGAAATACGACGGAAAGCTTGTCTTTCATCTCCGGCCGCTGTGCTATATCCCGGCTCAGATATGATATCAGCTTGATTATCTGTTTTGCGTGATAGTATCCCGGCGCAGCTTTTGCGGAAAAGATGAACGTCTGAGGCAGTACGTCTTTTCCTGGGTTTTCAAGGATATAGTTGTAGATCGATATGATACGCAGAACGTTTAACAGCTGCCGTTTATATTCGTGCATACGCTTGATATGCACGTCGAACAGTGAGTTCGGATCTATGCTGACGCCTTTAACCGATTTTGCGTACGCGGCGAGGTGGTTTTTGTTATCCTGTTTGATCTTCTGCAGCCGTTCGAGCACCGACGTATCGTCCCTGAATGCGGAAAAACCGGAGAGAAGTTCGGTCTTTTTTCTGTATTCCGTACCGATGCATTCATCGAGCAGGGAAGCGAGTTCCGGGTTGGAATACAACAGCCATCTTCTGTGATCTATACCGTTCGTAACGTTTGTGAATTTACCGGGATCGTTTGAATAGAAATCGGAGAAGACCGTATTTTTCAGAATTTCCGAATGCAGCGCGGAAACGCCGTTCACCGTATGAGAGCCGACGACTGAAAGATTCGCCATTCTGACGGTGCCGCCGCCTATCATCGCCATGCGGCCGATCCTGTCTCTGTCGTGTGTGAAGCTGTTCCACATATCCTCGCAGAAACGGCGGTTTATCTCGCTGATTATCGAATATATCCTCGGCAGCTTGAGACGGAACAGATCCTCTCGCCAGGTCTCAAGCGCCTCCGGCATGACGGTGTGATTCGTGTACGAAGTTGTGCGCAGGGTAATATCCCACGCCTTTTCCCAGCTGTAATCGCATTCGTCGAGCAGCAACCTCATCAGCTCCGCTACGCACATCGCCGGATGGGTGTCGTTTATATGGATCGCAACGTATTCCGGCAGATCGTCGGCCGTTCCGTGCGCTTCAAGGTGGTCGTGAAGAATGTTCTGAAGCGCCGCGGAAACGAGGAAATACTGCTGCGTCAAACGCAGCATTTTTCCTGCGTCGTGATCGTCGGAAGGATATAAGACCTTTGATATAAGCTCGGCGTTCGTACTTTCCTCGAGCGCTTTCAGATATCTGCCCTGTGAGAAAGCCTTCATGTCGAAGTTCTTGAAATCGCGAGCGCGCCACAGACGCAGAATATTCACGGCTTTATTGCCGGCGCCTGAGATCATCATATCGTATGGTACGGCTTCGACTTCATCGGCGTCGACGTTTTCGATATACATCTTGCCGTCGCGCCAGTCTTCGACTATCCTGCCGCCGAATTTGACGGTGACGGCACAGTCGGTCCTCGGGACGAGCCACGCTTCGCCCGTCGGCAGCCAGATGTCGGGAAGTTCCGCCTGTTCGCCGTCTATTATCTTCTGTTTGAACAGTCCGTATTCGTAGCAGATGCTGTGTCCGGTAGCCGGATAGCCCTGCGCCGTGAGGGAATTCATATAGCACGCCGCAAGTCTGCCGAGACCGCCGTTTCCGAGCGCCGGATCTACTTCCGATTTTATGAACGACGAAAGCGAGAATCCGAGAGACGAAAGCGCGACGTCATACTGTTCGTACAGTCCGAGGTTGTAAAGATTTGATTTCAGCGACGGGCCTATAAGGAATTCCATACACATATAGTAAACCTTTTTCGCGCCGGACTTAGCCGCTTTTGCTTCAAAAGCGGCGTTCTTTTTCATCAGGATGTCGCGGATCGTCATAAGCGTCGCGTTGTACATCTGATCGTCAAGTGCGTTTTCGGGCTTTGTCGCGAAATATCTGTCGAGTTTGTCTGTTATAAGTGATCTTATCTGTTGTTCGGTCATTTTGCTCAGGGCCTTTCGGGTAGAATAGCGTTATATAATTGATAGTATTTTTCAGCGGACGTGTTCCACGAAAAATCATGTTTCATTACTTTGACGGTCAATGCTTTAAAGGCTTCTTTGTCGCGGTACAGACCGAGCGCCTGACGGATAACGAACAGCATGTCGTTGCCGTTGCAGGCGGCAAAGGTGAAGCCGTTGCCGACCTGCTTTCCGTCGACGAATCTGTACGGCTTTATCGAATCGTAAAGACCGCCTGTTTCGCGAACGATCGGGACGGCGCCGTATCTGCTCGCGATCATCTGCGACAGGCCGCACGGCTCGAAGCGCGACGGCATGAGGAACAGGTCGGACGACGCGTAGATCTTCTTTGACAGAGTCTTGTCGTACATTATCATCGAACGCACTTTGTCTCTGTGGCGCGCTTCAAGATCTCTGAAGAAGTTTTCGTAATGCCAGTCGCCGCAGCCGAGTACGATAAACTGCACGTCGTCCAAAAGAAGCTCGTCGACCTTTGACGCGACGAGATCAATGCCTTTCTGATCTGTCAGGCGGCTTATAAGCGAGATCATCGGGATATCTTCAGATTCCGGGAGCGCAAGCTGTTTTTGCAGCGCGCGTTTGTTCTCGCCTTTTCTGCCTGTGCTGCGGTAGGTATAATTTCTAGTCAGCGCATTATCGGTCTTCGGGTCGTAATATTCGTAGTCGATACCGTTCAGAATGCCTGAGAGTTTGCATGAATACATCCTGATCGCCGGATCGAGCCCGTGACCGTATTCAGGCGTCTTTATCTCTTCGGCGTATCTTTCACTGACTGTCACGACCTGATCTGCGCAGACGACCGCGCCTTTCATCAGGTTTATACATCCGTCATGATCGACGATCGACGCCCATGACGGCTCAAGATCGAATACGTCGCCGGCGATCGCGTGATCGTACTGGCCCTGAAACAGTATATTGTGTATCGAGAACACTGCCTTTATATCGCGGTAGAATTCCGAATTGCAGTATCTTGTTTTCAGGTATATGACGGCTAAAGCCGTCTGCCAGTCGTTGCAGTGCAGTATGTCGGGATAATAGTTGATCTGAGACATGAAAGCCAGCACCGATGCGCTGAAATACGCAAATCTCTCCCCGTCGTCGAAATCGCCGTAAAGCGAACTGCGGCGGAAATAGTACTCGTTGTCGACGAAATAGTATGTTACGCCGTTAAGTATATAAGAATATATGCCGCAGTACTGATTCCGCCAACTGAGTCTTACCGAAAACTCGCACACCCTTGTCATTTTTTCACGGTATTCAGTGCGGATAGACGAATAGAGCGGCGAAATGACGGCGACGTCGTCGTCCGGATGCCGTTTTTTAAGTGCCGCGGGGAGCGAACCCATGACGTCTGCAAGACCGCCCGAGGATGAAAACGGCAGAACCTCGGAGCCCGCGTAGAGTATTTTCATAAAGTTTCCTTAAACGATAGAGTTTTTGGGTACGTAGAACGGATACGACTCGTGACCGGACAGAGTGACGCCGTCTTTTATGATGACGTTCTTGTCGAGCACCGTGCAGTTGAGCGACGCGCCGGACCCGATAACCGTATCCTGCATCACGATCGAATTGCGCACCACCGCGCCGGGACGCACTGTCACGCCGCGGAATATGATCGAGTTCTCGACCGTGCCGCTGATGACGCAGCCGTCGGCGAGCAGGGAATTCGATACGAACGAACCCGCAGTATATCTTGTAGGCGGCGAATTTCGTACCTTTGTGTAAACGGGTCTGTTCTTCACTTTGAAGAGCGTGCGTCTGACTTCGGGATCGAGAAGCTGCATGCTGCAAGCGAAGTATTCGGCAAGCGAGCTGACGCAGGCGAAATAACCCTCGTACGAATATGCCATGATCTTGTAGGATCTGATGTTGCGCAGTATTACGTCGGAGTTGAACGACGTGTATCCGTGCGCAGATGCGTCCATTATGATATCGAGCAGCTTCTGGCGGCCGATCACAATGATGTTGAGGCTTATGTCATGCTCGCCGCTGATATCCTTCGGATACACCAGCAGATCGTTTACACGGCTGTCGCCGTCGGTGCGGACGATGACGTTTTTAGCTGCAAGCTCCTGCGTGAGATTAGTCTTTTTCGTTGCGATCGTTATATCGGCGCCGTTTTTCTGATGGAAGTCGATCATGTCGCCTAAGTCGATGTTGCAGATAACGTCGCAGTCGGAGAGGACGACGAGATCTTCTTTTCTGCGTGAGATATAGACCGTCGCGGTCTTTAACGACTCAAGTCTTGTGGGCACGTGAGAAAGCCTCGCTTCTTGCGCGAATGCGGTAAAGTTCGGCGGGATGAGCTTGATGCCGCCGCTCCTGCTTGCGAGGTCCCAGTCTTTTCCGGTCCCGATATGGTCGACGAGCGACTGATAGTTTGCCTGCGTGATTATACCGACGCTCGTTACGCCGGAATTGACCATGTTGGAAAGTGTGAAATCTATGAATCTGTATCTGCATCCGTAGGGAACGGACGCGGTCGTGCGAAGACGTGTAAGCTCGGGGATATTGCTGTCGTGCACGTTTGAAAAGATGATACCTGTAACAGACATTTATTTATCCTCCTTCGGCAGTTCGCTCGTCATCGTTCCGTCTTTGATTACGGTCCCGTCCGGAAGCTCCATGTCGGCTCCGAGCAGACTGATACCGGCGCCGGAGCCGAGCGTGCCGCCTATGCGGCAGTTCTTTCCGACTTTGATGCGGCAGTCAAGAATGGAATAATTGACGATTGATCCTTCGCCGATCCTCGTTTCTTCAAATATGACGCTGTCGCGCACTTCCGCGCCTTCGGCCACGCGAACGCCGCCGAACAGGACGGAGTTGACGACCTTGCCGTATATCTCGCAGCCCTCGGTTATAAGCGAATTCTCAACTGAGCCGCTTTTGCCTATGAAGTGCGGAGGTCTCGTCGCGTTGCGGGAGAATATGCGTCTTTCGGACGTCCGCAGATCGAGCGCGGGATTTTCTCCTATTAGATCCATGTTAGCTTCCCACAGGCTTTGTACGGTGCCGACGTCCTTCCAGTATCCTTTGAACGGATACGCGAACATCTTAGCGCCGGAATTCAGCATCGCGGGGATAACGTTTTTGCCGAAGTCGTTGGCAGAGGACGGGTCCGCGTCGTCCGCTGCGAGGTACTTTTCAAGCACGCCGGTACCGAAGATGTAGATGCCCATCGAGGCTTTCGTGCTCTTCGGGTGACTCGGCTTTTCTTCGAATTCGTAGATGCTTCCGTCATCGTTCGCATTCATTATGCCGAAGCGCGAAGCCTCGGACAACGGAACGTCGATTACCGCGATCGTGCAGTCCGCGCCCTTTTCCTTGTGGTAGCGGAGCATATCTGAATAATCCATCTTGTAAATGTGGTCACCCGAAAGGATCAAGACGTAATCGGGATCGTAACGCTCGACGAAACCGAGGTTCTGATAGATCGCGTTCGCGGTGCCTTTGTACCAGTATGCGCCGTTGGCGCGCTGATACGGCGGGAGGATCTTAACGCCGCCGTAGGTCTTGTCAAGGTCCCACGGCTGACCGCTCCCTATGTACTCGTTAAGAACGTAAGGCTGGTACTGCGTGAGCACGCCGACGGTATCTATGCCGGAGTTCACACAGTTGGATAAGGTGAAGTCGATGATCCTGTATTTGCCCCCGAACGGAACGGCGGGCTTCGCCGTTTTTTCGGTGAGGTTGTACAGGCGGCTGCCCTGACCGCCCGCAAGCAGCATGGCAACGCATTCTTTCTTTTGAAGCATGTTGTCCGTACCTCCAGTTTATTTTAACGGTCTCATATTTTCACATTTGTATATCACGGCGGAAAGCGGCGGCAGATCGACTGTGATGCTCATGCCGAATCCGTCAGACGGGATCCTTTTCGAGGGAACGGGAAGAGAAGTCCCGGCCGACGATGAAAACGCCGCTCTGTATAGCCCGGGCTCGGGTACGCCGATCCGCATTTTCGTGACCGGCACGGCGGAAAAATTGAAAGCGCATAAGACGAACGAAGCGTCGCCGGCATAGCGCAAAAATACCGAAGCGTTCTTTGCCGACTCGTCTGCCTTGATCCATTTGAATCCGTCCCAGGACAGATCGCGCTCCCAGAGGGCGGGTGTGTCGAGATAAAAGTGGTTCAGCGCCGCGGTGTATCTCAACATATCGGCGTGGCGTTCGTACGAGGTCATGAACCATTCGAGCGACGAAGTGCAGTCCCATTCACGGAACTGGCCGTATTCCGAACCCATGAACAGAAGTTTTTTGCCGGGATGACACATCAGATAAGCGAGGAAACAACGCATCCCGTCGAATTTCTGATCGTAGCTGCCGAACATCTTGTCAAGCAGCGATTTTTTGCCGTGCACGACCTCGTCGTGCGAGATAGCGAGTATGTAATTTTCCGAAAACGAGTACATCAGCGAGAACGTGAGGCACCTGTGCTCGTGCTCGCGGAATACGGGATCGGTGCCGACGTATTTCAGCATGTCGTTCATGAATCCCATGTTCCATTTGAAGCTGAACCCGAGTCCGCCCATATATACCGGTTTTGTCACCATCGGCCAGGCGGTGGATTCTTCCGCGATCATCAGAATGTCGCCGTAACGCTCGAATACCGCGCAGTTCAGCTTTTTGAAGAAGGCGATAGCTTCGTAATTCTTGTTCGATCCGTCCGGCGCCGGTATCCATTCGCCCGGTTTGCGATCGAAATCGAGATAAAGCATCGAAGATACCGCGTCGACGCGCAGTCCGTCTATATGGTATACGTCTAACCAGTACAAAGCGTTAGAGATAAGGAAAGACTGGACTTCTTCGCGTCCTACGTCGAAATATCTCGTGCCCCAGACCTTGTTTTCTTTTCTGTCCTCTCCCTGGTACTCGTAGCAGAAACCGCCGTCGAATTCGATAAGGCCGTGTTCGTCCTTTGAAAAATGAGCGGGTACCCAGTCGAGAAGGACGCCGACGCCGTAAGAATGCATTTTGTTGACGAAATACATGAAATCCTCGGGCGTGCCGAAGCGTGAAGTCGGGGCGTAGAAGCCGCAGATCTGATATCCCCAGCTTTCGTCAAGCGGATGCTCGGCGACGGGAAGAAGCTCGATATGCGTATATCCCATGCGCTTGACGTACGGACCGAGACGGTCGGCAAGCTCGCGATAGCTGAGATATCCGCCGTCGGCGCCGCGCATGAACGATCCGAGATGGACCTCGTAGACGTTGATCGGAGTCGAATACGCCGGTGAAGTTTCCGTTGGGATCATCACTTTTTTTCTTGACGACAGCCAGCCGCCGTCGGTCCACGGAAATTCCGGAAGCTCGTACAGATACGACGCCGTTTCCGTATGCGTGCCGCAATGATAAGCGTACGGGTCCGCTTTAAATACGGCCTTGCCGCGGTTCATGATAAGATATTTATATTTCAGTTTATCTGTGTTTTTGAAATCAATTCTGATCTTTGCTTCCCAGAGGCCTTTTTTCGTGATCCTTTTCATCGGGCACGATTCGTTCCACCCGTTGAAATCACCTGTCACGTACACGGCGTCGGCATTTGGCGCCCAGGTGCGGAACACGGTATAAACGCCGCCGTCCTTGTCGGTGCGTTTATGCGCGCCGAGATACTCGTACGCCTTGAAATACGTCCCCTGATGAAACAGATATCTTTCGTTTTTGTCCGTCATGGTATGATCCTTACAATTTAATAAGTCTATTATATATGATACAATTGAACAATTCAAGATTTTTTCCGAAGTTTTTATAAAATATCATAAAATACATTCGTTTACAATTTACCGGTTGAAAAATCAAAACGTGCGTCGTATCATAAATACGAATAAATAGCAAGAGGACCTGATATGATAAAAATTGCACCTTCGATACTCTCGGCCGATTTTTCAAGGCTCGGGGAACAGATACTTGAAACAAAAAACGCCGGTGCGGAATATCTGCATATTGACGTAATGGACGGCATTTTCGTACCGAACATCTCGTTCGGCGCACCGGTATATAAATGCATCAGAAAACTGTCCGACCAGTTTTTTGACGTTCATCTGATGATCGTCGATCCCATGCGTTACGTAGACGATTTCGTCAAAGCCGGCGCCGATAATATCACGATCCATCATGAGGCGTGCGCAAATCAGATCGAGACGCTTCAGTATATCAAAAGTAAAGGTATTAAAGCGTCGATCTCGATAAAACCGAAGACGGATCCGCAGGTACTGCGCAATTATCTGCCGTACGTCGACATGATTCTTATCATGTCGGTCGAACCTGGATTCGGCGGCCAGTCGTTCATCCCGTCGGCGACAGAAAGCACCAAAACCGCGTATATGCTCGTTAAAGAGTCGGGACGCGATATAGATATCGAAGTCGACGGCGGCCTCAGCGCAAAGAACGTTGATCTCGTAACGTCAGTCGGCGCGAACGTTATCGTCGCCGGCTCCGCCGTGTTTGGTGCTCCTGATATGGCGGCGGCCGTTGCGGATATAAGAGCCGCCGGCGACAAAACATATTTGAAGGCACTTTAAAATCAGATCAACCGGAGGGCGGAAATGAAAAAAGCCGCTGCCGCGATCATCGCGGCGCTGTTCCTGCTTTTGAATATAAACGTTTGCGCCGTGATCCAGTATCCGCCGAAGGATACGGATATCACGGTGAGCGTGCCCGTATACGATATCCCTCCCGTCATCGACGGCGAGATCGGCGAGGACGAATACTGCAGTCTTCAAATAGATCGCACCTCGCTTTCTTTTGTCGTCGGCTCCGAATCAGACTGGTCAAGAGTCCGTGACACGGTTTTTGCCGCATACGCCTGCGTTTGCTCGGACTGCTTCTATTTCGCCCTGAAAACTCAACTTCCGCCGCAGTATTATAAAACCGACTGCGAAGCGCGACTGATGTGGGCGCAGACGGCGTTGCTTATATCGCTTGCGCCTTCCGGCTCGTCCGGAAGGACGGCGCTCGAATTCGGCATACGTCCGAATAGTCAGAGCTACGTTTTCAACAAATACGCAGGTAAAGAGATCGATTTGACCGGATCGTTTTCGGCGATCTACTCCGACGGCGTTGTGATATATGAAGTCAAAGTACCGCTGTCCGCATTCGGCGCGGAGGGAAAGGACCGTTTTTCGTTCTGCTTCAGCATATCGGAAGGCGATTTCTATGATAACGAGCGAATCGCGTACGTGCAATTCGGGCAGGGGATCTCCGGTTTTTCGACCGCTGAGGACGCATACGCCGGAAAAGACGCGGCGCTGTTTCCCACGGTCATCCTTACCGATCAGTCCGGTGTGACCGTTACCGAACCGCCGGACACCGAGCCGTCCGAACCGCCGAATACGGGATCCGATCTGCTCATATGGGCGGCTGTGATCGTGGCGTCCGCGCTCATCGCTTCAATTCTGCTTGCAAACGTGATAAAAAAACGTGTCTGACGACACGTTTTTTTGTTTCTTCATATTGACAACGTAACAATGTTATGCTATAATATAACCGTAACAATGTTACGGAGGTGATTTGATGAATGAAAATGAAATGATCTCAAAAAAAGAACTTCTGCAAATATATGGCATCTCGTACGGAGCGTTGTACCGGTGGAAGCGTAGGGGGTTGATCCCAGACGACTGGTTCGTAAAGACCGCGTCGCCCACAGGTCAGCAGACGTTCTTCCCGCGCAGGCTTGTCTGTGACAGGATCGAGCAGATAATGGGACTGAAGGAAGGCGTCTCTTTATCCGAGCTTGCGGACAGTTACAAAGAAAAAGAGGAAAAAGAATTTTATCTGACCGT
>JAGDCE010000317.1 GCA_017958705.1 Clostridia bacterium | reverse complement strand
GGATCAAGCGGAAGGATAAAGAAGTAAAGCTCGACGGAGCGGGGTACAGGATATACAGCCGTCTGTGGGGCGGCAACTTCACGCTGCGGCGGCTGATAGTTTCGCCGTATCGCCGGCTGCGGCGCGCGGCGGCCAAGGTATTTCACAGGATCAAGGGAGATTGAAAATGGAATTTCCGTCGGCAAACGGAATAAAAAGACCGGTCAGATGCAGCGACGGCACACGCAGATTCGCATACGAATCGCTCGGACATAAATACGGGCTTCAGTGCAGGGAAACGCCGTGCGTGAAGATCGAGGGCGAATTTGACGACCCGCTGAAAAAGCACGACGTCGCGATAAGAGCGATCTGCGAACAGGCGCCGGTCAGGATCTGCGAAGGCGAGCTGATAAGCGGCTCCGCGACGCTCGGAAACGCGATAAAGCACGTCATACCGGCGGATCATAACGGCTCCCCGGTCTTCATGAGCATGAGTCATCTCACCGCGGACTTCTTCACACCGGTAAACGAAGGGCTCGACAGCGTAAGGGAGGCTGCGCTCGCCTCGTACGAAAAATATAAGGGAACGGAAAAGGAAGCGTTTATGAAAAGCTGCCTTTCCGTCCTCGACAGCTTCGATATCTGGCACAAAAGATACCTCGACGCCCTGCGCGATAAGCCGGAGTACCGGGCGAACTATGAAGCTCTGCTTCGCGTGCCGCACAAGCCGGCGCGGAATTTCCGCGAGGCGGTGCAGTCGCTGTGGTTCTGTTTCGCGTTCCTGCGCCTCTGCGGCAACTGGCCCGGCATCGGCAGGATAGACGTCCTGCTCGGTCCGTATCTGAAAAAGGATCTGGACGACGGCGCCCTCACGCTTGAGGAAGCGAGGGAAATTCTCGCGCATTTCTTCATCAAAGGCTGCGAGTGGATCTGCGGCGGCGATTACGGCTCGGGCGACGCACAGCATTATCAGAATATCGTGATCTCCGGCACCGGAGACGATGGACTTGACGTCACAAACGAAGTCACGTATCTCGTGCTCGACATAATCGAGGAGTTCGGCATAAGCGATTTCCCGACGTCCGTAAGGCTCAACACACGCTCCGACGAAAAACTCGTCCGCCGTGTCGCCGAGGTCATGAGATACGGGGGCGGCGTGCTCGCGGTGTACAACGAAGATTTAATAATCCGCTCGCTCGTATCGTACGGATATCCGGTATCGGAAGCGGTAAAATTCGCAAACGACGGCTGCTGGGAAGTGCAGATCCCCGGAAAAACGTATTTCACGTACTGTCCGTACGATTTTCTGCAGCTGCTGCAGCACAACACGCTGAAGGATTATTCGCCGGACGTCGATTTCCCGGATTTCGAGACGCTTTACCGCGCGTACCTGTCAGACGTAAAAGCGCTGCTCGACGGCCTCTGCGACGCCGTGCGCGGCAGATTCGTGTCAGAGGATCCGTGGGTCTGGCGCCCCGAGATACCCTGCACGGCGGTCTCGCTTTTCGAGCAGGGCTGCGTCGAAAAAGGGCTCTCGTATCTGCAGGGCGGGCCGGTCTATAACGTCATATCACCGCACGTCGGCGGACTGGCGGACACGGTAAACAGCCTGTACGCGATAAAACGGCTCGTCTTCGAGGAGAAAAAACTGAACTGGCGCGAATTCGCCGCCGTCCTGCGCGACAACTGGGAGGGCAACGAGCCGCTCCGGCAGTACGTTCTCAATAAATACGAATACTACGGCAACGACAGCGACGGCGCGGATATGCTCTGCCGCCGGTTCCTGTCGGATTTCGCCGATCTGTGCGGCACGCTCGATGGCAGGACCGGATACAGGTTCCCCGGCGGCGTAAGCACGTTCGGCCGTCAGCTCGAGTGGGCGCCGCACCGGCTCGCCTGCCCGTACGGGCGGAAAAAAGGCGAGATCCTGGCGGCGAACGCCTCGCCGGCTCCCGGTACGGATACGCGCGGCGCCACCGCGATGATCCGTTCATACTGCAAAAACGATCTCGTTAAGCTCCCGATAGGCGCGGCGCTCGACGTCAAGCTTCTGCCGTCATGCACGGCGGGCGGGGAAGGACTCGACGCGCTCGTCTCGCTTCTGCGCGGTTTCGTGACGCTCGGCGGCTTCTTCATGCAGCCGGACGTCGCCGACGCGGCGGTGCTGAGAGACGCGCAGGCGCACCCGGAGGATCATCAGAACCTGTCCGTGCGCGTGTCGGGCTGGAACGCGAGGTTCGTTACGCTCAATTCCGAATGGCAGAGAATGGTGATAGAACAGAATGAATGCGGCTGCGGATATTGAACTGACCGTAACGGAGATACAGCGCTTCTGCATGCACGACGGACCGGGCGTGCGCACGACGGTCTTTCTGAAGGGCTGTCCGCTGCGGTGCGCGTGGTGCCACAATCCCGAGACGCAGAGCGCTGACAGACAGCTTTTGTTCTACGGCAAAAAATGTATAGGCTGCGGCGCCTGCTCGGTCTGCCCGAACGGAGCGCACGTATTCGGTGAAAATCATCTCATCGACCGTGAAAAATGCACCGTCTGCGGCAGATGCGCAGCCGTATGTCCCGCGTCGGCGCTGCAGATCAGCGGATACCGTATGAGCGTTTCGCGGATCGCGGACGAGGCGGAGAAGGACAGGGCGTTTTACGGCAAGGACGGCGGCGTGACCGTCTCCGGCGGAGAACCGTTCTTTCAGCCGCGGGGGCTTATCGCGCTGCTGCGCGAATGCCGAAAGCGCGGCCTCGGAACGGCGGTCGACACGTGCGGATATTTCGATCCGTCGTATCTGCCCGACGCCGTGCCGCTGACTGATTTGTTTTTGTTCGATATAAAGGACACGGATCCGGACAGACACAAAAAATACACCGGCGCGGATCCGGGGCTGATAACAAAAAACCTTTACGCCGCCGACAGGCTCGGCGCGAGGATCCGTCTGCGGTGCATCCTCGTGAACGGCGTAAACACCGACGAAGCCCATTACGCCCGCGTCGCGGAGATCGCCGCGTCGCTTCATAACTGCGACGGCGTCGACGTTTTGCCGTATCACGCGTACGCCGGTACGAAAGCAACTTTTCTCGGCCTGCCGGACAACGGCAGAAAGGAATGGATACCGGACGATGATACCGTGGAGCGCGCACGGCTCGTAATGAACGGGAAAGCATAAAAAGAAACCGGAATGAAAATCATTCCGGTCTTTTTTTTGAGCGTCAGTTTTTTCTCGTCCTGCAGCGGCTGACCGCGGCGCAGGCTTCCGCGTACATCTTGCGGCTGCCCGCGGGCGAGGCGTCGAACTGCGCGG
>JAGDCE010000316.1 GCA_017958705.1 Clostridia bacterium | reverse complement strand
CCGGGGGACGGTCAAGAGCCGCGGAAGACCGAGCGCCGTCGAGGCGCGAGACCGAGCCCCGTATTCCGCTCCAACAAAAAAGCCGAAAGGCTTTTTTTGTTGGAGCAACTAAATCCGTCCTTACGGACGGGTTAAATCCACTTTGTGGATGAAATCGCTTCGCGATGAAATCCGCACTGAAGTGCGGGATAAAGAGGACGGATTTGATTTCATCTGTCGCCATAGCGGCAGATTTCATCCAACGCAACAGCGTTGGATTTCATCGCGGCTTTCCGTCGGGGTCCCCGGCGAATCGCGAACAGCGATTCGTGGGGAACGGACGCCGCGATTTCACCTATAACTTACATTTTTCTCCTTTTTTCGTTGACATTTCTTATATTATGTGTTATTATGATATCGACTCGATAATAACGATTATACTTTTGGGAGGAGACATGAAAAAAAAGTTAATCTGTATCATCCTGGCGGCGGTGATGCTTGCCGCGTCGGCGGGATGCGCGAAAACGCAGACGTCTTCCGATCATCTGCAAGACTACGTTTTCACGGCCCGGTATCACGATAATTTCAACATCCTGCAGCTGACCGACCTGCATTGGAACGTCAACTCGTCGACAAGATCTTCCAAGGCTTATCTCGACAAGCTGTTCAAGGAAGCCGACGATCACGTCAAGGCGACGCAGGGCGCGTCCGCGAAGATCGATCTTGTGGAGCTGACCGGAGATATATTTATGCTTGCCAACAGCTATCACCTGAGAACTTTCATCGAGTATTTCGAGTGCAAGGCCGAGGAATACGGCTTCGTTTACGCGCCGATCTGGGGCAACCACGACCGTCATTCCCTTTACAATCCGCAGGAGCTGGCGAGACGCTTCAGCGATGCGCCGCACTGCCTCTACGTTGAGATCAGGGACGATCTGTACGGCAGAAGCAACTACGTCATCAACCTGACCGAAGACGGCACGAAAGACACTGCCGCGGTCTGGATGATCGCGAACCTCGACTCCGGCGCCGGATTTTCCGAGACCGAGTATTCACCTTTCATAGATTACGATTACATCCGCCCCGACCAGACGGAATGGTTTCTGAGCGAGCACGCGCTCGCGGGCGAGGACGTCCCCGTGATCGCGTATTATCACATCCCGCAGGATGAAAACGAGAAAGCCTGGAGCGCAGTATCCGGCGGCGCCGACCTGAAGAACAAATTCTTCAAGCTGGAAGGCTTTGCCGACAACGGCGACGAGAGATTTGCGAGCGATTTCATCGACCGCGCGAAGGATCACAACCTTAAAGCCGCGTTCATGGGTCACGCTCACAACGTCGACTGGACGTGCGAATACGAGGGCGTCGTCGTCGGTCTCGGAGTCAAGACCGGAACGGAACTCTACTTCGCGCACATACACGCGGATACCGAAGACGAAGCGATGAAGGCGGGTCTCGCCTCGACCGGGATCACCGAGGATTTCGATCTCATCGGCGCGTCTCTGGTCACGCTGACCGGCAGCGACGGATCGTTCGATCTGGAGCACCTTTATTTCAATGAAAGGGAAAGCGGAGATTTTTCCGTATGGGTTAAATGGTGATGAAAAAATTGTTTGATCGCAGCAGCTTCGTCCATTCGGGACTCGACGCAAAGCAGAAAAAGCAGTCGCTTTGCGTCATGGCGGCAGTCGCCGTGTTCTTCGTGTTGTCCGCCTTTACGTTCATGAATTTCCTTTACTGCCTGTCCGACTGTATAGGCTCGATCGTGTGCGCCTCGCCCGATATCTCGCTGCGCGACGCGCAGAGATCCGCGCCGATCTTCCTCTCGTTCTTCATGACGTTGAGCGGCCTCATGGTCGCGCATACGTTCTACCGCAATGAAAGTGAAGATATCCTGCGCAAAAAAGCGAAAAAGCACGCGATCATCGGCATCGTGATCGGCGCTCTCATTATAGTTTACGTTATCGCGATGCGGATCGCCGGTAAATATCTGTCGCTCGTCGAGGGCGCGCCGTCGGCGATATATCCGCTCGACTCTATCCTTTACTCGCTGCTGTTCATCGCGTTCGGGATCTTTATCCTGACGTATTTCAAGAAAGCGACCGGCGGGGCGAAATACGCCGGACCGTCGCGCCCGCGGCTGCAGAAGAAAGGAGCGTTCGTCAGATATTTCTTCAGAACGCTGTGGCTTCTGTTCGGGCTTTACGGATTCTGCGGATTCTTCTACAGCATCTTCATCGTGGACTTCACAAACGGCTACGTTCCGTACGCCCTGGCGATCATGCTCGTATCGCTCGTCGTGTTTCTTTCGATCGCCGTCTGGGAGCTGTTTTACAACAATCTCACCCCGGATGTGCGTAAGGAGATCACGCTGCCGCTTTCGATCGTCTCGCTTGTCGTCAGCGTCGTGTCCTGCGCCGTGTATTTCCTCGCGCTGAAAGGAAATCTCGACGGACCGGCGAACGTAGGCTTCGGCATCCTGCCGGTCGCGTTTTCCGCAAGCGTCAATTTCGCTACGTTCCTTGTCGTCGCGACGCCGCTCATCGTCTCCGTCACGGCTCTGATCAAAGGGCTTTGCAGAAGAAAAAAGACTGCGGCAAAATAATTCACCTGATTTTCGCATTACCGCTTGACAACGGTAAAGCGGTAATGTATAATCGTATCAAACAAATAAACGGAGGATCCTGAAATGGCAAAATTCAAATGCAATATCTGCGGCGAGATCTTTGAAGCGCCGTCACTTGAAGAAGCTGTCTGCCCGCTGTGCGGCGCCGACGGCGACGCTATAGAGCCCGTTGCGGAAGAGAAGAAGTCCAACCCCTACGCCGGAACGCAGACAGAGAAAAACCTCGAGGCGGCGTTCGCCGGTGAGTCTCAGGCGAGGAACAAGTACACGTATTTCGCGTCGAAAGCCAAGAAAGAGGGCTACGAGCAGATCGCCGCTCTGTTCCTGAAGACCGCCGAAAACGAGAAAGAACACGCAAAGCTCTGGTTCAAGGAGCTCAACGGCATCGGCGATACCGCGGAAAACCTCGCGGCTGCCGCCGACGGCGAGAACTTCGAATGGACCGACATGTACGAAGGCTTCGCGAAGACCGCGGAAGCTGAAGGCTTCCCGGAGCTCGCGGCTAAATTCCGCGGAGTCGCCGCGATCGAAAAGCATCACGAGGAACGCTACCGCGCGCTGCTGCAGAACGTGGAGATGAAGCAGGTCTTCGAAAAATCCGTCGTCAAGATCTGGGAATGCCGCAACTGCGGACATATCGTCGTCGGCACGAAAGCCCCCGAGGTATGCCCCGTCTGCGCACATCCGCAGAGCTATTTCGAAGTCAACGCGGAAAACTATTGATCGCAAACAAAAAACGCCCGCACAGCGCGGGCGTTTTTTTGTTATTTCTTCCGTTTCTTCGATATTATGACGGCTGCGGCAACGGCCGCGATTATCAGGACCGCACACACTACTGCGGCGATTATTATACCCGTGTTGTTCTTTTCGTCACGGCCTTTTTCCGGTTCCGTCGTCTGCGGCTCCGTTGTCTGCGGTTCCGCTTCGGTATCCGTCACGGTCGTTACGGGCTCCGTCTGCTGTTCGGTTTCGGCGGCGGTCGTTACGTCGTCCGTCACGGTTTCCGTGTCTTCGTCCGGATCAGGCATCGCCTTAACGCTCCTGAAATAGTACACCTGGCCTTCGCTGCCCCTGTTGTTCGGGTCGATCCTCAGAGTGTTGATCTGGCCGGTCCAGTTGCCGTAATCGTCTTCATACATGTATACGGTAACCGGCGTGAAATCTTCCGTGTCTTCTATATCGAAAAATATGTGGTTCTTGACGATGTCGGGCGATTCCTTCGTAGCGTAGAATATTTCCGCCATCGACGGCTCATCCGTCATACAGTCGATCACGATCAGAGGATAATCGTCGCCGTCGAACCGCGACGCCAGATTCATCGGCAGGACAAAGAACGGGTCTCCGCCGGTGACGGTGACTTTCATGCAGCCCTTCGCCTCGTCGTATTCGATCGTGCAGTCGTTTGCGGAACTCCTCATTTTGTTGACTACACCGGGATCGGTAAGATCGGCGATCAGCAGATTGCCGTTCTCGTCGGTTTTCAGTCCCTCGTATCCGCCTTCCTTTTCCGGCGGCTTCGCGTTGTCGCCCGAAGCGACGGAAACGTTTGTGAATACGCTGCCCGTTATCTTTGAGCAGATGCCGTAACCGGTCCCGGTCAGAGGATTGAAGTTGTCGATCCAGTCGACCCACGGCTCGTCGGACGTGAACTTGTTTCCGTCTTCATCCGTTTCGGTTACGTATACCGCGAACGAGTTTTCCTGCGGGTCATAGAGCAGATACAGCCCTATCACGTCGCCTTCGGAAAAACCGGTATAGTTGTAAACGGTCTCCCAGTTGCTCCATTGACCTTCATTTTTTTCAATTCCGATGAAAGCGCCGTCGTTACTGCTTGAAACGTCTATAAGATAATAATTGTCTTCGTTTTCCTCTATGATCCCGTTGCCGTTGACGTCGGTCACGCCGACAAGAAATCCCGAGTCGCCTCCGAGCGATTCCGGCTCTTCTGTTTTGGAAGAGACCGTCAGCTCCATATAAAGCCTGATCTTCTCAGCGGTGTTGCCGAGCATATAAACGCCGAAATCCGGCCAGTCTATACGCTCACGGCAGGTATAGGTCGTTCCGTCCTTGATCCAGTTTCCACCGTAATCGTGGTCTTCGATCACAAGTCCGCCAATCTCCGACGCACTGACCGACGCGGTCAGCAAAATCAGGACAACAGTGACGGCAGAAATAACAGATAGTGATCTGCGCATGATGATATCTCCTTATCGTTTTTGATATTTTTGGTTGTGTTTATTTTTTGCGTAACAGCACAGCGCGCAGTGCGATGACGATCAGCGGCACCGCGACGGCCTGTATCAGAAGTCCGGGGATGCCGGAGACGATCTGCCCCCAAATCATTTTGGGCGTGAACGGCGCTACGCGCTGGAAGATCGCGATCGCTCCGAGAAAAGCCGCTCTGCCGGCGATCTGCGCGGCGATGACCGCGGGAAACGCCCAGAGCCCGTTTTTGTAAATGAGACCGGAGAAGAGACCGGAGACCGCGGCGAATACCGCGAGCTCAAACATCATGAACGGCAATCTTGCCGCGGCGGGCATGGGATTACCGGCAAGCGTCGTCAGGGCAAAACTGACGAGCGGCGAGAGGATGCCGACAGTCAGAGCCCACTTCCAGCCGAGCAGGCATCCGCCGAGCAGTACCGGCAGATACATCGGAAGGAACTGCACGCCGCCGCTCTGACCGAGCGCCGCGTGTACGAGCTGCGGAAGCGCGACCGCCAGAGCGATCAGCGCGGCGGAAACGACGGTCTTGTAACCGATTTTCGTTTTCAACGCTTCGTTTTGTTTTTTCAATACATTTTCAAGCATGGCGCACCTTTATATTATTTTTTTCTAATTTTATCACAGGCGGGATAATATATCAATCTGTATTGTTATAAATTTAATTTTAAGTTTCTGTTAATTCTAATGGCATTTAAAACTTTGTTGTCATATTATAGTATGGGCGGACACGGCTCCGCCTAATACAGCGGGAGAGCATCTGCGGATGCGAAGGATAAATGTATAACAGCGACAGATATCTGCGGAGAAAGTACACGGCGGCGCAGAGCAGCACCGGAGTTGACGGCGCCGAAAACGGCGACGGCACGCCGGCATACGCGATGGCGTACGTGCGCGATCAGCAGTACGGACAGATATATTCGGATACAGAGGCGCTCGGTCACGGGACGCTGTTCCCGGCGCTTTACATGCCTCTGGAAGGAGGCAGGAGATGAACGGCTGCGGCAACAGAGAAGAGATGGCGGAAAAGATTTGCGAGGTCAGTTTCGCGATGGATGAACTGCGCCTTTTCCTCGATACGCACCCGGGCGATAAAGAAGCGCTTGAAGCGTTTTCCGACCGGATGGAGAAGCGGATCGGGCTGATCGAGGAGTATACGGACAAATACGGAAGCATTGACGGATATTTCGTCAAGACGGCATACGGCTGGTCGTGGAACGGCGCGCCGATGCCCTGGAAGAGGGAGTGTGAGAGCTGATGTGGGGATATGAGAAGAGACTGCAGTATCCGGTAAATATCAAAAAGCCGGACGCGAAGGCGGCGAAGATCATAATCAGCCAGTACGGCGGACCGGACGGCGAGCTCGGCGCGTCGCTGCGCTATCTTTCACAGCGCTTCGCGATGCCGGACGACAGAGTCGCGGGACTTCTGACGGATATAGGCACGGAGGAGCTCGCGCACCTTGAGATAATAGGCGCCATGCTTTATCAGCTCACTGGCAAGCTCACGACGGATGAGATCATAAAAGAAGGCTTTGATACGTACTTCGTCGATCACACCGTCGGCGTATACCCTCAGGCGGCGTCGGGCGTGCCGTATACGGCGGCGTTCATGCAGTCGAAGGGCGACCCGATAGCGGATCTGTCGGAGGACATGGCGGCGGAACAGAAGGCGCGAGTCACCTACGACAACATCCTGCGGCTCGTCGACGATCCGGATATAATCGATCCGATCCGCTACCTGCGTCAGCGTGAAATAGTCCATTATCAGCGTTTCGGAGAAGCGCTCGGAATGGTCCGCGACAAGCTCGACAGGAAAAACTATTACGCGTACAATCCCGCGTTCCGG
>JAGDCE010000315.1 GCA_017958705.1 Clostridia bacterium | reverse complement strand
GCGGACAATTTCACGTTCGGATATTTCCTCGATCTGTACGATACCGAAACGGATCCTTTGCGCAAAAAGCTGATGTTCGTATATATTTCCACGTTCCTTGTCAGCACGTGGAACGACGAGGAGCACGCCGTGCCGTGGACGACGAAGTATATGCCGACCTTTGACAATTTCAAGAAAGACAATCTCAAATATCTCACCGGAGCCGACGAAGAATGCGATAAATGGATACATGAATACTATTACGACGCACTCTGCAAATACGCAAGATATATGACGGAGGACGAGGTAAAGACGAAATACGCGCCGTCCTGCAAGCTTTTGAAGAAATTCGGCTTCGACGACTTTTCGGATTCCGCAAAGACGTTTGAGCAGAAGGCGCAGCACACGGTAAACGAATTTGTGAGCATGGCTCTGTCCGTCAAATACGGCATAGCGATAGGCGATCCGTCGTCAGAAACGTATATCAGATACACTGAAGAGGGCCGAAGCCTGACGTACGAACCGGGCGACGCGATTTACACGGCTTTGCTGAAATACTATACAGCGGATGAGCTTGACAATTCCGATCACAAACCCGCCGTGTATGAACAGCGCGAGGGAATAAAGACGATAGATAAGTGGAAGGAATATTTCACTTCTCTTACGACAAAGAGCATATCGGACGAATTTGTAAAAGAAAGCAGACGTTTTTTGTCGACAAGCGACGGTCTGGTGCTCACGATCGATCCGTATTATTTTTTCACTTCGAATGCCCTGGATACCCCGGGCTTTGATCACGTCGATTTTGAAGCAAACGGCGTTTATATCAACGACGTCGACGGGACAAGATCCTACACCGTGCAGTTCAAAGAGTAAAACGGCGCGGTAAAGATAGTCGGCGGAACGCTCGTAACCGAATGGTTGTACATGACGATTTATATCCGATAACACTCGGCAAATGACGTTACAGAAGACGTGTAAACCGTGTCCCGGTCGGTTAAGTCTGACGGCGGTTGCGGCATAGCGGACGAAGATTTCATCGAAGAATACTTAAAATAAATAAAAACAACAAAAACGCGCCTCGCGGCGCGTTTTTGTTGTTTTTATGCGGTATCAGTCCGCGGTCATACCGGAACGCTCGATACCCTGGATAAGGTATCTCTGGCAGAACAGGTAGATTATAACGAGCGGGGCTATTATCATAAGTCCGCAAGTATTTCTGATAGCGGCGTTATACATGTTCGAGCCGGCGTACGTTATGTTCAGCGACTCTGGTATCGCGATAACGTTCTTCATCAGTACCACGGACGATCTCGTCCAGAACAGCGACGTATAGAACGTATCGGTCCACTGCCATGAGAAGGCGAACAGGAACACCGTGATCATCATCGGTATGGACAGCGGCAGTATGATCCTTATAAACGTTGAGAATATACCGGAGCCGTCTATATACGCGGATTCTTCAAGCTCGTTCGGGACGCCGCGGTAGAACTGGCGCATCATGAAGATATACAGACCGTTCTTGAACGCGAGGCCTGTCGCCGAGAGCAGCGCCAGCGGCCAGAACGTATTCGTCAGGTTGATGCTCGTGATGCCTCCGGTCACGTTCAGGTGCGGGAACAGTCTCGAGCCGCCGCCCAGCGTCTGAATGATGCCGAGTACGTCAAAGTAACGGAATTTCATGAACAGAGACAGCTGCAGCGTCTGGTGCGGTATGATCATCGAGAAGATGACGAGCACGAACAGGAGCTTGTTGCCTTTGAACTTGAACTTCGCCAGACCGTAGCCGATCATCGCGCAGACGAACGTCTGCAGCAGCGCTGCGGCGATCGAAAGAAGCGCCGTGTTGCCGAGTGCCTGCATGTACTTGTTCTCAAGGAATATGTACTTGTAGGTGTCGAGCGTGAAGTTCTTCGGGATGAGCTTGACGGTGGCGTCAACGAAGTCTTCGGGTCCCATGAACGAGGACGCTATCTTCGTGAAGAACGGGAACAGGATTATATACGAGATACCGATCAGTATGACGTAGCGGAATATCGCCCATATGAGCTTCACGAAGAAGTTCTTATTGACGAATTTCGCTTTCATCCTCTCCCAGAAGGGAGTTCTGTCGAATTCCACCTTTATGGTGTTTTTCGTCTCTCTCTTGACCTTGGGTGTAGATTGTACGTTATTCATTTATCTGCCTCCTTAGTCTCTTCTCTGATAGAAGACGAACGCTGACATGAACGCCGCCGCCAACAGAACGAACACGATGACTATCGCAAAATATATCCACGCCATTGCGACCGACAGCGTATCGTGTCCCGCCTCGCCGTATACCTGGTTGATATACGCCATGACCGAGTTTGTGGACGACGTGAACGCGTCGATTATGGTATAAATGAAGTTGACGAGTATCATCGGGCTTATCATCGGGAAGGTTATCTTCCAGAAGGTCTCCCATGCGGAAGCGCCCTCAACGTTGCAGGATTCATATATCGCAGGAGATATGGACTGCAGACCCGCGAGGAATATCAGCATCTGTACGCCGGAGCGGTTAACGATATTATAAATATTGTTGATCAGCTGGGAAACGTATGTCGCCATGCCGCCGCCTATCTTCATATTTCTGAACAGATACTCGATATCCATCGCGGAGACTATCTCTGCGACGCTCGTTGTCTTTGCGGCGTTCGTACCTATACCTTCCGTGTCGGACATGTAGGTCATCAGGCTCGTGTTGCTCGTGTCTATCTGAGCTATAAGACCGGTCGAAAGTATGACGGGTACGAAGAATATCGCTCTGAACGCGGCTCTGCCGACCATCTTCTGGTTGAGCAGGACTGCGATGAACAGCGAGAATATCAGGATCGCGGGAACGTCGAGCAGCAGCTGACGAAGACCTGCGGTAAGGATCTGCGTGTAGTTCGCGTCTGTGAACAGCGCATTGCGGTAGTTTTCGAGGCCCGCCCAGACGAGCTGGTACGATTCACCGGCGTTTATACGCTCTATCGTTGTGACGCTGTACAGGAATGATTCGAATATGACCGGCAGATAGATCACTATGAAGCCGATAATGAACGGCATCGTGAACAGATATCCGCCTCGCGCTGATTTCTTCTCAAGCGAATGAGATTTTCTGCGCTTTTTGGTCTTGCTCGAAACGAGCTTTACTTCAGCTTCTTTATTCATTCTTCAGCGACCTCCTCCTGTGCGATATAGGATACGAATCCGAGAGCGGATATCACTCCGTCGTATCCGTCTACGGTGACGGCGTAGTTGTTGTAGTTGAGTACGAATACCTTGCCGCCCTCGTAGGTGACGCGGACGATCTTGCCATTGTTGACTATGTCTTCCGGATTGACTTCATCTTTCGCGGTCTCTTCGGCGGGCTCGCTGTCTTCCGAACCGGTCGTCGTTTCCTCGGGATCTGTATCCGTCGCCTCGGCTTCGGTATCGGTCGTCTCCTCGGGCGATTCGATTTCGGCGTCGACCTCGGCTTCCGTCGTCTCTTCGTCTTCGGGCACCGTGGTCACGTCTTCAGCGGTCTTGGCTTCTTCAAGCGCTCTGGAAGCGCTTTCCTCGTCAAGTCTTCTCTGCTCGTCTTCTTCACGTTCTTTTATCTCAGCAGCGGTGAGAACGCGGACGCCTTTGATGAATTCGTGATTGACTATGATCTTGTCCTGAACGTCTTTCAAGGCTTCATTCAGTATCTTGTATTTTTCAACAAGTCCGGATTCAGCCCAGATCTTGAAGTTGACCGAGTACATCTTCTTGTACTCAGAGTCTTTCTTCAGTATGTCGGTATTTTCGTATGCCAGCAGGAAGTACGGGATCGCGCCGTTTTCAATGGCTTTGAGCATCTCGTAATCGATGTCGCCCGCCATGTTGAGCGCTTCGCCCGAGAACTGGACGTAACCGTGCAGGACCATGCCCATGAACGGTATCGCTTCGCTTGTCTTCAGGTACTGGCTGGAATCGAGCGGAGCCGCGAGTATGTAATCGGCGTAACGTACTGAGTACAGGTTGCCGCCGTTCACCATGACCTTGCCGAAGTCGTTGGACATCTGGGCGAGCAGGTCAGTCACGAGGCTCTTGGAATCCTCTCTGTTGTACGGATCCTTCTTGTCGAAGTCGGAGTTGAGGTCCGATCCGAGCGTGCCGACGGATATGCCGGACGGCGCGTATTTGAGCAGCTTCGGAGCGAAATTCTCGTAGAAGTATTCAAATACCGAGGAGGATATGATGTTGGGACCCCATCTTCTCGTCATCTGATACGCGGGATCGTAGTAGTAAGTTCTCGGATAACGGTTATCCATCGTCTTCGCGGCGTGCTTCTTATACGAGAAGCCGTCGAACATCGACGTGTTGTTCAGGTAGGTGAACTCGAATTCCGGGAAGATCTCAATGCCCTTTTCAGCCGCATATTCCATCAGATCCGTGAATCCTTTGTTTCCGCCCACCTTCTTTTCCCATTTGAGCTTATACGGTACGTCGGAGTACAGACCGCCGTTCGCATAGCCGGTGAGTTTGAACTTGAGATTGCTGATGCCCGCTTCGTAAAGCTGTTCGTACATCAGCTTCACGTCGTCGAACGAAGTCAGAGGCTTTTTGACCGTTACCGGTACGCTGAGCACCTGGTCCTCCGTTTCGACCGTACCGAGAGTCTCAAGTACGAGCGGTATATCGCTCTGAAGATCTTCCGCCTTCAGCCGCTCGATCACACCGGTCTTTTCGAGATAATTGCGGCAGGCGTTGACCATGCCCATATAGTCGGCTGTATAGAATTTGGAATCGTCCGTCTTTCCCTGCTCTTCAAGGGATTTCTGATACTCTTCCGCTTTCACTTCGTCGGAGAGCATGAAGTATCTGACGGTGTAGTTGCCGGTATACTTTCTCTTTGCCGCGACGGTCCACATCGCGTCGTCGGCCGCGGCGCCCATCGCCTCTCTCAGGCTGTAGGAGTCGGTAGGTCTCGGGAAGTATTTCGTCTGGACCGTGCTGTATACGTGCGTCGATCCCGCACCGTTGACGGTGGAGATCTGAGCCAGAGCGTCGCCCTCGGTCATTATCGCGAAGTATCCGCGGTTGTCCGTGACGACTGTGGCGCGCATCTCGGTCTTCGTCTTGATCCAGTAGCCGAATTCGTCGATGTACCATTCATCTTCCGGCAGCTCGACCGTGACGGCCTTGACCGTTCTGCTCGAGTAGTTCTCAACGACGCCGTATACCGGAAGTCTCATCGTCTGTCTGTGCGCCGGATCAGTCGTGTAATACGCGTAATCCGGGCCGTAGATGTTTGAGGTGATCGTCAGCGGCTTGCTTACGTCCTCGAACCGCGTCAGCGTACCGCTGCCGTCCGGAATGAACGTGAAGCCCTTGTTCGTGCCGTTGCCACAGCCGAACCACGGGTTGACCTGCAGGTAGTCGAGCGTATAAACGTTCTCGTCGAAGCTTATGCTCTTTGCCGACATCCTCTGCGTCAGGCCGTCTTCCTGGAGCGTATACTCGATCGCCATTCTGAACAGCGGCTGAGAAGTCGCGGAGGCTTCGTATTCGGTGATATCGTGGTCGTAGTCGAGCTCTTCGTAGCTGTAATCGGGAGCGTACGTTTTGATGTAGCCCTCGAGCATCGCGAACTCACGGTCCTTCGTATCGGTACCGAGCACCCATACGGAGGGATACTTTTTCAGTATCGGCCACTGCGCGAGTATGGAATCGCGTCCGCTCTTACTGAGCGTCGGGTCGTTTATGTTCTTTTCGGAGTAGAATCCGTTTTCAAACTTACCGAGGATGAAGTCTCTCTGGTTGGGCGCCAGATCCTGCGTATTCTCGCGGATCGGGTCGAGGATCATTTCCTGGAAGCGTTCGTTCGTGATCATCTGCGGGACGAGCCATCTGGTCTGCGTCTTACCGAGCGTATACTCGACGCGGACGCCGTTTTTGATGTTCTTAACGACTATCTGCTCACGCTTCGCCGCCTCGGTGTAGCTGTTGTACACGGTCGTCTTCGAGCCGGTGGTGAACTGAAGTATGATCTGCGACATCAGTTCCGCCTTCGTATCGGCGGAGCCTTTCGTGGAGGCTATGTCGTAGGGGTTGGAGAACAGGATCTGACCGGTCCTCTTGTCCTTGAGGGCGATCTCGCCGTAAGCGGCGCGGACGTAAAGCTGGTAGTTATCGTTTTCGATACGCATCTTCATGTCCTTGAGCTTATCCTCGGGGGTCTTGTATACGACCTTGAGGATGTCTATGCTCATGTCTTCGGCGTCTGAATCGATCTCTTCGTCGGCAGCCGTGCTGTTCGACGCTTCAACCGTGAGCTGCGATGCGAACACCGCGGTGAACACGCCGACCGCCATCAGGAACGCAAGTAAGGTTGAGAGTAATTTTTTCATATTTTCTTTTCCTCCCATCCTTTCTAAATTCGGTATGAGATCTCGGTGACGATGTTTGCAACGAAACCGACGATCTTCTGTATGAGGTTGGTGAACAGCAGCGCCACGAACATTATGAACGCCATACCGACTATGGTACCGATCGTGGTGAAGATGTTCTTTATGAACGAGTAGTCATGCGTTACCTGTGATCCGAAGAACACGAGCATACCGACCCATACCCACATCACGCCGGTGATAAGGCTTATGACCTTGCCCTCGGAGAGGCTGAGTATGTGCGAGAACAGCGTTGCCGGAACGATGCACAGCGGGATCGGAACGAGCGAGTAGCACGTCGCGATGAATATATCCTTCAGGCTGCCTTCGCCCTCAAACAGGGTGGTCAGACACCAGTTGGATACGACCCACAGGCCGACGGGAACGACTATCGAGATTATCTGACCGAATACGCTCTGATAACCTCTGCTCGGGTTGAACAGGTAAGCGGTACCTATACCGTTGTAGGTGAAGGCGGCGATCGCTATCGCGAGCCACGTCAGCGCGCCTCTGATCGAACCGCGTTTTTCGTGCTTCAGATCCCAGAAGCCGTCGAACGGGTGCATCATGAGGTGGAACGCGAAGATGACTTCCTCGCCGTAAGACCTTCTGCCGCCCGGCCTCGTCGCGACTTCCTTGTTTCTCTTCCCCACGAATCTGAAGAAGAAGTAGAGTCCGACGATGACCACGACGACCACGAGCGGTACGACGAGCGCGTATTTCGCGACCCAGTCTTTTCTGTACTGCTTGAACGCCGTGGAGTAGTTCGACGTTTCGTACGCGGCTTCGTACATCTTCATGGCGGATTGATAATCGCCTTCTCTGTAATAGGATTTACCTATACCGACGTACGCTTCATCGAAGTTGTTGTTCCTCATGAGTATGCCGCGCCAGTCGTCTGCGGCTTCGTCATAGTTGAGGTTCTTCTGATTTTCAAGCGCGCTTATGAGTATGTCGCCGTATTCGGTTCTCTTGAACACCGTTATGTTGTCGGCGGTGTTGTCGAGGATCAGAAGGTCGTTGCCCATATAAACGACGCCCGAAACGGTCTCCATGTTGCCGAGCTGAGAGCCCTGGTCGCCGAAGATGAACAGCAGGCTGCCGTTTTCGTCGTATGTGAAGACCTTGGATCTCGTCTTGTCTATGATGCTCCAGGTGCCCTGAGGTCCGAGCGCGACGTCGACGATCTTCGAAGGACCGTAGATGTTCGTGCTTGTCGAAGCGCTCCAGTTGATCCTGACCTCGCCGGACGGCGGGAAGAATCCGTTACGCTTCAGTATCTCGTTGCCCTGCGTGTTGAGCTTCTTGACCGGTGCGAATTCACCTGTTATCGATTTGCCGGTGATCGCGCCCTGCTGGTCGGAATCCTTGATGTTGATGTTGGTGACGTATATCATACCGTCGTCGTCGATCGTGATGTTCTCGTACTCGGTAGATACGTTCTGCAGTTTCTGATCGCGCTGTTCCTGAGTCTGGAAGCGGAGCCAGAATATCTCCCAGGCGGATAACGACGTCTTCTGAGCTCCGATGAAGCCCTGGAACACACCGTCGCCGTCCATGGCGATTATGCCCTGATAGGTGGATGCGGAAACTACGTACATTCTTCCCGATCTGTCGACCGCGACCGCTTTGGGACGGTAGAGGTCGTCGACCGAGATCTCGTCAGCGACCGGCTTTTCGACGACTCTGACGAATCTCGCGTCACGGTCGAAAACGACGATCCTGTTGTTGTCCGTATCGCAAACGTAGATATTCGTTTCGGTTACGAACACGCCCTGCGGGTTATTGAATGTATCCGGGATGCCCTGAGAGTTCGTGAATTTCTCAATGTAGTAACGGAGCTTGAATCTCTTGTTCAGGACCACTATCCTGTTGTTGCCCGCGTCCGCGATGTAGACGTTCTGCTTGTCGTCCACGAATATGTCGGTCGGGTTTTCCAGCGCCGGGCTGATGCCCATCGATTCACTGTCGACGGTCTCCGACGGGACGTACGCGTCCGGGGATTCCATGTAGTCGCCGTTTATATCGTACGTATACGTTTTATACGAGTAGTACGCTCCGGCGGCGGGGGCGAGGGCGATCAGAACGGCGAATGCGACTGCGGCGGCTTTTATAATATTTTTCATTTATAATATACCTCCTTAGTCCTTCATACCGGACGACGCCATCGTCTCGATGATGTTGCTCTGCGAGATGATGAACACCGTGACAGGCACTATCATCATTATGACCATCGCGGCGGTACTTGCGCCCGCGCGGACGATACCGGCGGAGAGTATCTGCTGTATGGCATAGTTGAACGTTTTCAGCTGCTCGGACTGGATGTAGATCGAGGAACCGGTGTTCCACAGGCCCTGGAACGAATAGACTATCAGAGTCAGCCACGCGGGCTTGACCATCGGCATCGCGATGGACCAGAAGACTCTGAACTCTCCCGCTCCGTCAAGTCTTGCGGATTCGAGCGCCTCGTTGGAGACCGAGGAGTCCATGAACTGCTTCATCAGGTAAAGGCCCAGAGTCGAGCAGGACGCCGGCAGTATGATCGCCAGCAGATTGTCGACGAGTCCGAGGAACGAGAACGTGATGAAGTTTGCGATACCGGTAACGGTCGAGACGAACATAAGCGATAAAACTATCATCTGGAAGATCGTCTTTCTTCCGGGGAACGGTATCTTGGACAGAGCGTACGCGGCGAGCGAACCGAGACACAGGTTGCCGAAGGTTCCGGCGACGGTGATCAGCACCGTGTTGAATATGTATCTCGAGAACGGCACCCACGACGTGCTCATCAACTTGAACAGGTCTGAGTAGTTCTTGAACGTCGGGTTGATGACGTAGAACTTAGGCGGGAATATCCACAGCTCATCAAGAGGTTTCAGCGACGTCATGACCGAGAAGTACATCGGTATGAACATCAGCACGCCGAGTATGACAAGCATCGTGGTGATACCCGCGTCGCCTCCCGCAGACCGGTTGAGGACGACTTTGTGATTTCTTACACGCATTTTTCTTGCCATATCACTGTCCCACCTTTGATAAGAGTTTCTTGATAAGCATGTTGGAGCCTATCATCATCAGGAACAGTATCGTCGCGATGGCGGATGAATATCCGACCTCGAAACGCTGTCCGCCGTAGTCCTCCAGATGGTGCATGATCGTCCACGCACAGTAGTCGACCGACGGGAAACCGGCGAGCGCCGTAACTATACCGCCGAAGCCGAACGAACCGGTGATGCTCATGACGGCACCGAACATCAGCTGCTCTTTCATTGAAGGCAGCGTGATGTACCACAGCTCCTGCCAGCGGTTTTTGACGCCGTCGAGCGCGCCCGCTTCATACAGGCTGTGGTCGACGATCTGAAGACCTGCGATGAATGATAGGAACGTAGTACCGAGCGACGTCCACAGGGCGACGATTATACACAGAGGCATAACGTATTTCGCGTTCTGGAAGAACTGGATTGGCTCGGTTATGAAGTTGAACTCGATCAGCAGCGCGTTGACGTAACCGTAACGGTCTGACGAGAAGAATATACCGAATATCTGGTACATGGATCCGGCGATGGACGGAGCGTAGAATATAAGCGTTACGAACGCTCTCATCCTCGGCGGGAGCTCGTTTATGAACCATGCAACGAACAGCGAAAGCAGGTACGAAACGGGGCCTGTGATAACTGCGAATATCAGGGTGTTCTGAATAGCGGTAAGGAATATATCGTCATCAAGGAACAATCTGATGTAGTTGTCAAGTCCCACGAATTTCGGCCATTCGAGCAGGTTGAAGGACGTAAAGCTCAGTATCATCGAAAGGAAGACAGGCACAACGGTGAACACGAAGAACATGATGAAGAACGGTGCGATCATTATATAACCTGCCCGGTTCTTTTTCATCTCCTTCAGGGTCCATGCTGCTCTGGACATATCCTTACGTGCCACCGGCTTTGCTTTTCTTTCTTTTACTGCCGTATTCTGTGACATGTTGATTATCTCCTGTTTCAGATTTTGCCGTAATACATTTGGATCTTACTATAAGGATCATTCGAACCACTCGGGATGAGCTTCTTCGTTCTGTTCCTTATATTCCTCATACGTTATCAAACCGAATTCTTTGCGCTTGCGCGACAATTCGTTGTTGATATACTGGATCTGGTCAAGCAGCGAATCCATTGCGTCCGCATTGTTGTTGTAGCAGTTGAGGAATGCGAAGTCGACGTAACGGGTGATTATATAGCCGCCCGGGAATTCCGGCGTGCCCTTGAGGTGAGCGAACTGCGCCTCGAGGTTCTTTCTCTCCGAGTTCGTCCAGGACATGTTGCGGAGAGCCTCGGTATTCGCGGTGTTGAACTTAGCGGCCATACCGACTATCGCTTCATACTGCTTGGCGTACGTGGACTGAGCCTCGGCTCCCGTCCACCACTTCATGAATCCCCAGCAGTTCGTGCGGAGCTCTTCGGATCTGCCTTTCTTGTCCCTCATAAGGACCGTTGCGGAGACCGAGCAGGGCGCGTTGCTGTTGACCATGACGTCGCCGTTCTCGTCGTACATGACGTTGCCTTGTTCATCTTTCACTATCGTGCCGGGCAGCAGGGTGAATTCCCACAGGCCGCGGAGCTCGGTAGCGTAAATGGTGAACTGGTTGTACGTCAGGTAATCCGCGACCGCGATCGGCATCTCGCCCATTCTGAAATAGGTCGCGAGGTCGTACGCACGCGGGAACTTGAAGACCTGGAACAGCGTCACCAGTTCTTCAAAGCACTGCAGCGAGGTCTTGGAGTCTATATTTATCTGCATACCGTCTAAGACTCCGTCGCCGTCTATATCGGAGTACAGGTCTTCGTCGTGCTGATACATCAGCATCTGCAGACCGCCGAGACTGGACGGGAAGCCTACCTTACGGTAATTTATCTGAAGGGTAGGAACTATATCGTAGAGATCTTGCCACGTCTGCGGAACTTCGAGATCGAGCTCCGCGAAGATATCCTTGCGGTAGAACAGCATCGAGAAACCGAGTCGTTCCGGCATTCCGTAATAAATATACGAACCGAGGCTGTTCGGGTTTTCAAGTCTCAGGCCTACCAGAGCCTGATCGCTGAACCGCTGTGCACACACGTCGAGATAATCGGAGTAGAGGTTGTTGTCTCCGTCCGCTTCGACGTAAAGCGGTTCGACCGCGCTTCTTATAGCGTAGTTGATGACGTCCGACTGACCCATCGCCAGCGAGATATCGGGGCCGTCGCCCGCCAGTGTCGCGGGAAGCAGCGTGCCGCCGGCAACGAGTTTGAGGTTGACCTTGACCGGGCAGGTAAGGTCGATCATCTCACGCATGACCTGCGCTTCCTCACGGCTCGTGCTTATCCAGACCTCGACCGGTTCGGTGTCGCTGTTGTCCTCGACGGAGCCGAGCGAGTTGTAGTCTGTAAAGAAGCTCGCGAAGAACGCCTTGATCTCGAAGGTGAACGCGTTCCAGAATCCCGCCGTTCCCTTCGGGTACTGCTTGACCGGCTTTGCAGCAGGCTGCAGTGTGAGGAAGTCGAACGTGAGCGCCTGGAGTTTCGTGTTCATTATCCAGGTGCCGAGGTAACCGGTGTTGACCTTGAGGTTATCGAGGTTCTTTGCTATCTCGGATTCCTTGGAGCTCATCTTGTCGAGCAGGTACGCTATCTTTTCAAGCGTCGCGATGTCGGAGGCGGATTTACCGCCGAGTATCGTTTTGAACTGTTCCGCGATGTCCGTGATCCTGTCTCTTACGTCTCTCATGAGAAGTATCGAGTCGTAGATCGTCGCGGCGAAGTCGTACGAAGTGTATTCGTCGGGGTTGGGACCGGTGATCCTGATGATCGACTGGTAGATCGAGTTCATGTCCTCGATGCAGTCCTGGATCTGGCGGAGCGTATCCGCCATGTTTCCGTAACAGACCTGCATGCGGATCGAGACGTCCTTGCCGGCGTCGAACCAGAATTTGAGATCCTGCTCACCGTCGTTCAACGGCGTGCACTGCCAGTCGTCCGAGTAGTTGAACTGGAGTCTGTTGCAGTTCTCGAACGGGATCTGTCCGTTGATCGTCAGCGAACGTGAAACGTAAAGACCTTCACGGATCGCCTGCTTGAACCTCGGCACTATGTAGTAATAACCGCTTTCGGTTATCTGATCGCCGGGGATTGTCCATTCGATCCACTGACCGAACGTCTGCCATTTGCTTCCGCCGATCGTGTTGAGCAGCTGCTTGGAAGCGTGCTGCGGTTCCGTTATCGAACTCGTTCTGTCATTGACGGCGTAAATGGTGAGGTCCGACGCCGAAGTGGGCGTCTCTGCCTGCACCTTGGGAGCGTTCGCCGCCGCCGACGCGTCGGTCGATCCGTGGGCCGCGAGGTATTCCTCATAAGTAATAGGAGCGTCGTACGGCTCTATCACGATATCGGAAATGATGATGTCGTTCATCGTAGCGTTGAACGAGATGGTGTGCTCTCCCTCGGTCAGCGCGTACTTAAGCGGTTCGAGAACGAAGCCCTGGGAGTCCATGAGGTACGAAACGGACCATTCGTACACCTGGTTTTTGACCGGCTTCTTCTCATTGTCGTTTTTGTCAAGCGAGAAGCCCTGCGTTCCGTCTTCACGCTTTGCGTCAGCGTTGTACTCGTCTATGAATTTTCTCGTAAACTCATAGTAGTACGTCTCGCTGAACGGAGCCTTTCCGTCCACGAAGAACTCACGCTTGATGTTTGAAGTGTTGATGCTCTTCGTCTCGAAAGGTTTGTACTCGATGCGGACGACGTAATATCCCGTCGACGGGATATTGACTTTCCAGCTCGTGGTACCCGCCTCAGGCATATGGAGCACGGCGCCCTTTTCGGGGTCCTGCATAACCTCGACGGCAAAGTCGGGGTAGCTGGCGTCGGGCTCGTATTCATAGCCCTCAGCCGCCTTTACCGTGACTCCGGAGCCCGCGGCGTCCTTCCAGCCTGCGGCGTCCTTCTCGGTCTTGTAGGTGAAGTAGTCTTCGCTGTAAAGGTACTCCTTCACCTCGTCCATGGTCGTTTTCTCCGTCTTCGACGTACTCCCGTCCGTCGAGGATGCAGCAACGCCTGTCGGTATCAGCATCAGTGTCGCAAGAACGACTGCGATCACCTTTGCCGTGGTGGATGATCTCATTAGCTTTTCCTCCTGATGAATATCGAAAACACTCGATCCTGATCTTTCGGGATCTTATGTTTCCCCGCGCGCGCAACGAGAAAACGCGCGCGGGATATTTTTATATAATATAGCACAACATTTTTTGATTGTCAAGACACCATTTTTTAACTTAAACCGCATTTCCCGGCCACCGGGTTTACATTCAGCCTTCACACGGGCGGCGGCCGCGTTTTTGTACAATTTCACATATCATATAAATAAATCTGATTTACGGGACGGATCGGCGGCAAATCCGTTTTGCCGCTCGCCTTATGTGTCTTTTTGCGATTTTCAATGGAAAATTTTATAGCAATATATATTAAATAACTTTTAAGTGGCGCTGTTTCCGGTATCGTCAGAATGTTTAAAATCAAAGGCCGCTTTTTGTTTAATTTGCACAAATATTAAGCCGAAATTTCTCCATTTGTATATTTTGCACAAATTTGCGTTTTTTTACTGTTTTTCGAGAAAAAAGGCTTTACAAACGCACTTTGCGGCATTATAATAGACAAAAAAGCAAAAACGGTCATAACGATGAAAAAAGAGTCTGTAATTAAGAAATTCAGAAAAATACCGACGATAAAAACGGAACGGCTGACACTGCGGAAGATGCGCGTCGAAGACTGCGCGGACATGTACGAGTACTCGAAACGCGACGACGTGACGGAATATCTGCTGTGGTCGCCGCACCCCAACCGCATTCACACAAAGAAATATCTTGAATATATAATGACGCGCTACGACGAGGGCGAATTCTACGACTGGGCGATAGAGCTGACCGCCGAGAAGAAGATGATCGGCACGTGCGGCTTCACCACGTTCGATTTCGCTAACAATTCCGCCGAGGTCGGATACGTGATAAACCCCGCGTATCAGAAACAGGGGTACGCGCCTGAGGCGCTGCTCGAGGTCATGATGTTCGGATTTCTCGATCTGAATCTTCACCGCATCGAGGCGCGGTATATGGACGGCAACGACGCATCGCGCCGCGTTATGGACAAGCTCGGGATGAAGTATGAGGGCTGCGCGCGCTCTTCGATGTTCGTAAAAGGGCAATACCGTTCGATCCACACCTGCGCGATGCTGAGCGACGAGTTCATTAAAAGATATTTAAAATCGGAATAGTGGATTTTTTAATCAAAAAGTGATAAGATAAATAAAAACAACTGGGGAGCTGGGTGAAAGACCCGGCTGAGAGGAAACTGAGTTTCGACCCGGGGATAAAGGACGATGACGGTCCTTCGTCCCGAACCTGATCCGGATAATGCCGGCGTAGGTAATGAGTATCGGAAACGAGAAAAAAGCACGCCGCGTATCAACGCGGCGTTATCTGTTCTCTCCCCTCTTTCTCCCAAAAGAAAGGAAGGACCAACTATGTCCGAAAAGAAAAAACTTACAAGAAAACAGCAGGTGATGCGCATTTCCGTTACCGCGGTGATGCTCGCTCTGGCGTTCGCGTTAAGCTACGTCGTGCTGTGGGAAATGCCGTTCGGCGGCTCGGTGACGCTGTTCTCTATGCTGCCGATCATGTTCGTATCGATCAAATACGGCGTGGGCTGGGGCCTCGGCGCGGCGTTCTGCTTCTCGTGGCTGCAGATACTGCAGAGCAAGGTGTTCGGCTGGGGGCTGACTCCGACGATGCTCATCTGCTCGATCCTGCTCGACTACGTCGTGGCGTTCACGATAATCGGCATCTCCGGAATATTCCGCAAGCACGGGCCGTCCGGCGCGATATTCGGCTGCATCACCGCGTGTTTTCTGCGCTTCCTGACACATTTCATCTCGGGAGTAGTCCTGTGGGCGAACTACGAGGAATTCGTTGCGTTCGGCACTACATGGGTCGGCCGTCCGTGGCTTTACTCGCTCGTATACAACGGCTGGTTCATGCTGCCGGAGACCGCGATAACCGTAGTCGGCGTCATGCTCGTCTTCATGCTGCCGCAGCTTAAGAAATTCACGCAGCCCGAGCTGTAACAGCCGAAGTTGAAAATCATTTGAAATAATCGACGATCCCGTTATAAATGCCTTGCGCGTATGAAGCGGGATCGTCGTTCATTGCGGCGGCCTCGCCTTTGTTCGTTATGAAGCCCATTTCGATCAGCGTCGCAGGCATCGACGTTTTGCGAAGCACGTAAAGCGTGGGTCTTGCGAAAACGCCTCTTGACACGGTGCCCGTTATGCTGTATAATCCTTTCAGGATGCTCTGCGCGAACGGATAAGCGGGAGACGACAGCGAATAGACGTACCCCTCGCTGCCCGTCGCCGCGGAGCTTTCCGAAGCGTTGCAGTGCAGGCTGATGAACCAGTCGGCACCCCAGGCGTTCGCCGCCGAAGTCCTGGCGGACAGCGACGTCGCGTTGCTCGTTCCGAGTATCTCCCCGGGCGACGTCCTCGACGTTATCGAGGCGAAGCCCGGATCCGAATTTAGCAGATCGGATAAGCGTATACCTATCTTATACGTCAGATCCGCCTCCTGCAGGCCGTTGCCTTCGGCGCCGGAGTTAGGATTTCTCGGGTTGTGTCCCTGATCTATAAAAATCTTTATCATATAAATCTCTCCGTTCTTTTTTACCATGATATGCAAAAGGAGATCCAGACGTGAGCAGAAAAACGGATATTCTTTTATCTAACGTCAGAAAATGCGCCGATAAATACGGTATGATAGCGGACGGCGACCGCGTGCTCTGCGCGGTTTCGGGCGGCAAGGATTCGCTTGCGCTCGCGTACGGACTGAAGCGCCTTTCCGCGTTTTATCCCGTAAAATTCACAGTTTCCGCCGTGACGGTCGACATGGGCTTCGACGTTGATTTTTCCCCGCTTTACGATTTTATGAAGCGCGAAGAAATACCTTACGAAATAATAAAAACGGATATAGGAAAGGCGATAGAGGGTTTGGAAAAGCCCTGTTCTCTCTGCTCCAGACTGCGCCGCGCCGCGCTCTGCAATTACGCGGCGGAAAAAGGCTTTACAAAGCTTGCACTCGGGCATACCGAGGACGACGCGGCGGAAACGGCGCTCATGAATCTTCTTTTCGGCGGGCGCATATACACGCTCGAGCCGACTACGACGTATGAGGACAAGGCGGTAACGCTGATACGCCCGCTGATTATGACAAGCGAAAGACTGATCCGCTCGCTCGTCGCTGAGTTGTCGCTGCCGGTGACAAAAAACCCCTGCGGCCGTGAAAACGACTCCGCGAGGGATTACGTCAGGGATATAATAAAGCAGACGGACAAAACCTGCCGCGGCACAGCGCACAGGATAGCGTCGGCAATGATGAAGGATCGGGAAGGCTGAATATGGCGAAATACAAAGTAAAGCTCACCGTTACTAAAGCGGAATGCAGGTGCGGATATTTCAGGCAGGGACAGGAATTCGTCGTCGACGATCTCTGTCCTCCCGTGTGCCACGAGCTGTGGAACTGCGCGTATCCGTACGTTTTCGCGCTGAAGAACGGCGCGGAACTTGATTCCGGCGACACGCGCAAGGCATCGTTTGACGTTGCGTGCCCCGACGGCGGCAGAGTCGTTATACACGGAGAAATAATAAAATAAGACAAGGGTGAAAAGCCGTGATCCTTCACACGGTTTTTCACCCTTGTCTTACTTCGCTTCGCTCTTCTGCTCTTCTTTTGATTTGCAGTCCTCCGCGCACAGATGCGACGACATGCACGTGAACGTGCCGTCGGTGCCGAGCTCGCGTTTCAGGACGACGTTTCCGTCAAGCTTTGAACAGTATCTCTGTTTTATCTCGTAAAACGGGACGTTCTCTTCTCTTTTTTTGAAATCTTGCATAAAAAAATCTCCTCTCCGGTTTGATACTATTTTACCCGGGAAGGAGATTTTTAGTTACTTGTTTTTCAGTTTTTATCCGCGAAATTCGCGCTGTCGCGGCACATCTCGGCGACGTCGTAACGCGCGCGCCAGCCGAACACCCGCTCGGCCTTCGACACGTCGGCGTAGCACTCGGCGATATCGCCCGGGCGTCGCGGAGCTATGACGTACGGTACTTTTTTGCCCGACGCCTTTTCAAAAGCCGTGACGAGCTGCAGTACGGAAGTCCCTTTTCCCGTTCCGAGGTTCACCGCCTCGGCTCCCGTGTTTTTCCTCGCGTACCTGAGCGCGGCGGCGTGACCGTCCGCCAAGTCGACCACGTGTATATAATCGCGCACGCCGGTGCCGTCGACGGTATTGTAATCATCCCCGAAAACGTTGAGATGCGGCAGCTCGCCTTTAGCGACTTTCATGATATACGGCATCAGGTTGTTCGGTATGCCGTTCGGCCTCTCGCCGATAAGTCCGCTCTCATGCGCGCCGATCGGGTTGAAATAGCGCAGCATTACGGCGCAGAAGCCGGGATCCGACGTGCAGACGCCTTCGAGTATGTGCTCGATGAAGACCTTCGTCCAGCCATACGGATTGGTGGCGGACGTTTTCATATCCTCGGTGAACGGGGCCTCGTTGTCGCTGCCGTACACGGTGGCGGAAGACGAGAATATCATCTTTTTGCAGCCGTGATCGCGCATCGCCTCGAGCAGCGTGACCGTTCCGCCTATGTTGTTGTCGTAGTATTCGAGCGGCTTTTGCACAGACTCTCCGACGGCTTTCAGCCCGGCGAAATGGATGACCGCCTCGATATCGTTTTCGGTAAAGATCTTTTCAAGTATCGCGCGATCCCTCATGTCGCCGCAATAGAGTTTCACGCCGGTACCGCTTATCTGTTTTATCAGGTCTATGACGTCGGGCGAGCTGTTGCTGAAATTGTCGAGGATAACGATATCTTCGCCGTCCTCAAGCAGACGGACGATCGTGTGCGAGCCGATGAAACCGGCGCCGCCGGTGACGAGGACCGAGCCGCGCCACAGCGTTTTGCCGTATTCGCCTTTTTCGATCAACTCCCCTACCGAGGTCGTGACCTGTTCCCTGTCCTCGCGGTACGTGACGCCGAACCATTTCGCGCCCGTGTTGAGCACTTTTACCGTCGCGCCGCCGGCCATCGCTTCCCTTACCGCCGTGGGCAGATAATATTCGTCCTTGAGCGGTCTTTCGTGTTCGGTCTTCATGAAATTCGCGAAGCCCTTTGACAGAACGTCCTTGAAATCCGGAGTGAAGCCCCAGAAATTCATCGAAACGGGGACGTGCGGGTCGAGCGGGAAGCGCTCTTCTTTTTCGATATATTCGATGCCGTGCGGGGTGATCTCTATCTTCGTGCGCTCCACAACGTCGGTGAGCATGCCGCCGTCATCAACGGTGCATATGCCGCGCGAGACGGAGCCGTGCTCGGTGACGGTGTTTTCAAGGCGGAAGCCCGCCATGCAGTACTGACCGGGCTTGGCGGTACGCAGGTAGTTCCCCACGACCTCGAACGCTTCTCTGCCGTAGAAATCGTCGGCGTTTATCACCGCGAAATTCTCGTCGATCAGGTCTCTTGCCGCGTATACCGCGTGACCGGTGCCCCACGGTTTTACCCTGCCTTCCGGGATCGTCGCGCCTTCGGGGATATCATCGAGCAGCTGATACGCGTATTCGATCTTCATCCCGCGGACACGCGAGCCTACGGTGCGCTCGAAATCCTCGCGCATCTCAGGCTTGATCACGAAAATGACCTTGTCGAATCCCGCCCTTTTCGCGTCGTATATGGAATAATCGACGATGAATTCACCGCTTTGTCCGACCGGGTCTATCTGTTTCATGCCGCCGTAGCGGGAACCCATCCCGGCAGCCATTATCAAAAGAATCATAGCGAAAATGCCTTTCCTTTATTCTCGCGTAAAGCTTATCAAAGCTTGAGCGTGATATCGTGGCCGTCCCGCAGGGACTGCAGGAATTTCTTTTCGATCTCTGCGATCTCCTCGAATCCGAGCGTACGCGTCGGGTCGTTGTACTCGACTCTGACGAGCACGGACGTGAAGCCCTTCGGCACGCCCACTCCGGTGTAGACGTCGCGCGGCGACACGTTGACTATGAGTCCGGACGCGTGTTTGATGTCGCTGACGTAATCCGTGAAATGCAGGCCGTTTCTGACGAGCAGGTTGTATTCCCTCGTGATGCTCGGGAAAGCGCTGTCGAATTCGATGCTCCGCTTCGACTCGTCGAAGCCCTCGAAGCAGAATTCGAGATACGCGACGTCGTCGCGCGCAAGCTTGCCGTTCTCGAATTCCATAAGGACCGTGCGGCTGATCTTGCCGAGATAACCTATGCGGCGTCCGCCGACGTATATGTCGCCGCCGGCACCTTCCTCAAACATACCGAGCCCGTCGGACGGTCTGATCTCGTACTTGATATTGTATTCGCGCATAATCGCGTCGAGCAGGCTGACGGCGTCGTATACGCTGAATTTCGCATCCTTTACGATACCGAAGCCGCGCCCGAGCTTTACGCCTGTCATAAGCGCCGCGAACACGTTCTTTTCGTTGTATCCGTCCTCAAAATCGGGCTGACGGAAGAAACGCTTACCTACCTCGAAGATACGCAGATCCGTCTTTCCGACGGACATGTTCGATATCGCCGTCGAGATGAGCCCGTACGCGAGCGACGGTCTCATCAGCTCGTAGTAGTTGCTCAGCGGATTGAGTATCTTTATGTCTCCGTAGTATTCGGAATCCTCTTTTATATGGAGCATCTGCATCGAATTGCCGGGGATGAAGCCGTAAGTCAGAACTTCTATAAATCCGAAACCGACCATTATATCGCGGAGTTTGTTCGCGTTCTTGTTTACGGGATTCTCGACGAACGGAGCGTAAAGCTTGATCGGCTGCGGCTCTATGTTGTGGTAGCCGTACATGCGTCCGACCTCTTCTATAACGTCGACGTCGTAGTCGATATCGAGGCGGAAATCCGGCACCGTGACCTTTATATTCTCGCCGTCCCCGCATTCCGTTTCAAAGAAGCAGTCATTCAGGTATTTGCAGATCTGCGGCACGTCGAGATCCGAGCCTAAGAGCGAATTAACGCGCGTTTTCGTCACGGTCATCGTCTGCGGTTCGTTCTTTGTATTGTCGGTATAGAGATATCCGGTCTTATTGTATTCGCCGCCGCAAAGCCGCGTTATCATCTGCGTGCAGATAAGCGCGCCGGGGATCGCGGTCGCGGGCGATACGCCGCGCTCGAAGCGGTATGAAGCAGCGGTCTGCACGTGCGTTTTCTTGCTCGTCACACGCTCTATTATATGATCGAAGTTTGCGGATTCGATGATTATGTTCTTCGTTTCCGCGGTGACCTCGGGAGCGTGGCCGCCGATGATGCCGGCTACGCAGAGCGGGTTCTCGTCGTCGGAGATGAGCAGCGCGCCTTTCGGCAGCTCTATCTCGGTCGAAGCGAGCGTCGTGAACTTCGTCGGGGCGGGGACGTTTTCTATCCTGATATCGCCTTTGACCTTGTCCGCGTCGAAGATGTGGATCGGCTGACCGATCTGCAGAAGCACGTAGTTGCTTATATCGACGATCGGGTTTATGCAGGCGACGCCGGACTTCGTGAGTCTGTCTTTGATGTATTCGGGCGTTTCGCCGGTGTTGTCTACGCCGCGGATCTCGACGGCGGAATATCTGTGCACGTCGGGCGAATCGACGACGATCTTATGCGAAAGCACTGAATTGTCGCAGCCGAAAGTTATCGGGACGTCGGGGGTGAAGTTCTTTATCTGCCTTCTTCCCTTTCCCGCGTAATATTCGCGCAGAACTCCCGCGACGGACAGCATGTCGGGTCTGTTCGCCTTGACTTCTATCTCTATCGCTTTGTCGTCGCCGTAGTCCTCGATCGAGGCTATCTCGAAGCCCTGGATGTCGAGCCAGTGGATCAGCTCGTCGTAATCGGCGCCGATCTCGGATTCGCTTTTTAACCAGTTATATGAAAATTTGAACATTTCCGGCTCCTCCTTTTACAGCTGGTCCCACAGCGAGATCTCGTTCTCGAACAGCTTGCGCATCTCGAGTATCTTGTAGTAAAGCATCGGCAGACGGTTGAGGCCCCAACCGAAAGCGAAGCCGACCGTCTCGCGCGAGTATCCGACCGCCTCGAACACGTTCGGGTGGACCATGCCGGCGCCGGCGACTCTCATCCAGCCGGTGCCCTTGCAGGTACGGCAGCCCTTGCCGCCGCACATGATGCAGCCCATGTCGACCGCCGCGGACGGCTCGGTGTACGGATAGTAGCACGGCGAGAATTTTACTTTATATTCGGGACCGAAAACGCGCTTGACGCTCTCGGTCACGGCCCATTTGAGGTTTGCGAGGTTGATGCCCTCTCCGACGACGAGGCCTTCGACCTGATAGAAGCACGGTGTATGCTGCGGGTCGATCTCGTCGACGCGGTAAACGACGCCGGGCGAGATTATCATGAACGGCGGCTTGTGCTCGAGCATATATCTGACCTGAACGCACGACGTATGCGAACGCAGAAGGACCTTCGGATATTCAAGATAGAACGTGTCCTGCATGTCTCTTGCCGGATGATAATACGGCATGTTGAGCATCTCGTAATTGTGTCTGTCGTTCTATATCTCGGGCCCGTAGGCTTTGCTGAAGCCCATTTCTTTATATACTTCCTCGAACATCCTGCCGACTCTTATGAGCGGGTGGATCTTGCCGCGGATGAACTCGGGCGACGGGACCGTGAGGTCTACGACGGCTTCGTTCTTTTTAAGCTCCGAAAGCCGCTTTTTCGCCGCCGCGATCTTCTCCTCGAACTCCTTCTTGAATTCGTTT
>JAGDCE010000314.1 GCA_017958705.1 Clostridia bacterium | reverse complement strand
TGTCTGCGTGCAGGAGTGGGCGATCATCTTCGCGAGTATATTGTTCGTCTGAAGCGCCGTGATGTTGTGAGCCTCCGCGAGCGAGGAAGGGAAGCGGTACTCGTTTTTCGAAATTATAGCGTTGATGCCCACGCCGCTGACGTTCTTTTCATCCAGCAGCGCCGAGACCGCGAGGACGGTTTTTATCGTCCTCATGTCGTTCGTCGGGCTGATTATGACGGTCCGGCACGTGTCGATCGAGCATTTCTCGAGCGACGCCGGGTCGGTTATGTCGGCGGTCCGGCATACGATGCGGAAATTCTTCGGGACGTCGAGGTTCTCAAAGATGTTCTGTTCCATCTCTTCGCGGTCGAGATCGTCCGCGACCACGACGCACGCCGGTTTGCCGGACGCCGCGAGTATCAGCTGACTGAGCAGAGTGTATTCGCCGGGATAAAATCCGAGCACGACTGTGTGATCCCTTTCAAGCACTAAGGAGTTGCCTTTTTTGAGGCTGTCGATCTTCTCCTCGATCGCGCTCGTGATGATACCGATCAGCACACTCGTGAACAGCACGCCGGCGATCGCCGTGATCGACATCAGTATCAGATATCCGGGACTGCCGTCCTCAAACGACGGCATCCAGGCGTTGATCACCGTCGCTATGCTGTCCCAGAACACCGATGCGACCTCGCCCTCCTCGTTGAACCCGAAGAGGATTATCAGCCCGGCGATAAGCACCGCCAGAATGACCGAGGCTATGATGAGCACTCTGATCAGACCGAGCGAGCCTTTCGTCATCCGGTTGTCGAACCAGTAGCGGAAGCGCTCTTTCAGCGTGAAGGACTTGTTCTTTTTCATGTTTTCATTCCCCTTTCATGGGAGGATGAGGCGTTATCAGCCCTTTTTCTTTTTCAGCGCAACGATCACGCCGGCGGCGACGCCCGCCGCGACGACGATCACGGCAGGGATGACGACCGCGGCGACCGGGAAGCTCTTGACGCCCTGTCCGCCGTTTTCCGTCTCGGCGTCGGTCTGAGCGTCTGTCTGCGTATCGGTCACGGCGCCGGAATCATCCGGCTCGATCAGTTCACCAAACCCGACGTTGACCGTTATCGGGCGCGTGTATATCGTGTAGGAATTTGAATTATTTATATTATACGTGTATTCGAGCGCAAATGAGAACGGGCCGTTGCCGCTGAAGGAGAGGTTCGGACCGTCGACCGTTATATTGCCCTCGATCGGTATCACCCTCAGCTGCTCATCTTCCGTGACGTCCGTTTTGACTCTGTTGTAAGTCGTGGTGAACGCGGTTACGCGGACCGTCTCATCGTCTTTGATGTCGTAGTTGTAAGTATCCGTTTCAAGCGTCTTTACGTATTTTGCCGGGATCGTGCAGTTGTTCGTCGTCAGACCGTTGTAGCCGGCCATGAAGAAGCTGATGTACGCGCTCTTGTCGTCTATCGTCCACGGCCACGTCGTTATGCCGCGCATATTCGCGGCGGCAGCGAATTCCGCCGTGTGACCGGAATAGCTCGGGTTGTAGGTCGAGCCGAGCTTCTGGATCTTGTTCAGCACGGATCTCGTCTGTTTGTTCGCGGTGTCGCCGGATACGAGCGGATTGCACAGGAACCCGGCGGACATCTCCGGATAGATCTCTTTCAGGTTGTTTATCTGTGACGCGTGGAACGTGATGACCGATACCTGATCCTCGACCCCGTATTCGCCGATCAGCGCCCAGAGTTTTTCGACGAGCTTTTTGTTCGTGCTCTTTATCTCTATGAATATCTGGATATCTTTGCCCTTGAACGCCTTGAAATAATCTTCAAGGAACGGGATCCTGCATTCTGTGAAGCCTTCCTTCGTCGCGTTCTGTTTGTTGACGTACAGTTCTCTCAGTTTGTCGGACGTCGAATTCTCCATGTTGAGATCGCCGTTGGCGGTCCTGCCGGTCGTGCCGTCGTGCATGACCATCAGCTCGCCGTCCTTCGTTATGTAGATGTCGTTTTCAACGCAGTCGGCGCCGAGCTCGTATGCGAGCATGGAGCCCTCGACGGTATTTTCGGGCGCTCTCTGCGGTATGCCTCTGTGGCCGATGTTAAGCGGCGACCGGAACAGCTTGTTCCCGGTCATGTATTCGTTAAGTACTTTGTACATGAGCGCGGTGTTGTCCGTCACGGCGCCGTGACCGCCGGACGCGGCGACAGTGAACGCCTGCGTCAGAGTCGTTACCGGTGACGGAGCCGATACCCATACGGCGATCAGCCTGTCGTACAGATATTTGACGTTTTCTTTCTGTGCGACGCAGTCGGGGATCACGACGATCGACGCGAACGCGGCGTTCGTGCGCTGTCTGATCTGCAAAAGCTCTTTATCGGACAGAGCTGTCTTGTTCTTCAGCTCGCCGGTCAGATCGAGCACGCCGCGGCAGAGATCGAGGTTCTGACGGCAGCGCAGGACGATTTCGTCCTTGTCGCTCATCATGAACACGTCTGTTACGGCGTTGTCGTCAAGGTAAGAGCATACGGCGTCCGCCGCGGCTTCGTCTTTAATGTAGAACGTCGGCATGATCTTGCCGTCAAGCGCCGTAAATATCTCGTCTATCCCGGCAAACGCGGCGCCCGACACGTCCGTCGCCTGAAGTGAGCCGTTCATGCGGAATATCGCGTTTGCGGGCGGAGTCTGCGACGAGGCGAGCCCGTCGAGCTGAGCCTTGCTTTCAACGTATTCGGACAGCGTGTAGCCGCCGATGACGCCGAGCGTCGGCTGAGCGATCTCGGTGAACTGCGCCGCCGTGCCCGTGGTGTTGGAGCGCAGATAAGTGACTTTGACGTCGTCGACTTTGAGTATGCTGAAATTAGCCTGCAGACCTATCGCGCCTTTTTCATACAGGCCCGCGTCCGTGCAGTCGACGCCTTTGACGCCGTTTATCGAATGTATCGCGCGGTCGTCGCGGACAGTCGCCTTTATCTCGTCAAGAGTGCCGTCCGAGAATTTGTGCCCCTCGATCGAACCGGTGGACGTCACGTTCCAGGCGTTCTGCTCGTTGCGTATCGCGAATTCCACGCCGTTAGCGGGGTTGTTGTCGTAACGGAAGCACATGTGCAGATACGGGTATACCTTGTCGGACGCGTTCTGCACGCGGTACATTATCGAGCCCCAGCGCCCGGCGTCGCGCGGCGAAAGCATCGTCGCGTGTATAGTTATTTCATAATTTCCGTACTGATCGAGCGTTTCGGGCAGAAGGACCTTCGCGAATTCGACGCCCGTCGCGTCGATATACAAAAATCCGTCCTCGACCTTGATCCTGTTCTCGCTGCCTTTAGGTATGCGGAACCCCTCGGGCAGACCTTCGGAAAAGTCCGTCTCATATAATACCGCGCCGTTCTCCGGCTCCGCTTCGGAAGACTCCGCGTATATCGCGCCCGAGAAGCAGAGGCAGATCATCAGGGCGGCGATCAGCGTGCTGACGATTCGTTTCATTTCTTACCTCCGTTTTCTTTCTTAAGTGATGATATGAACAGTACGACGGCGGCAGCGGCGAAAAGCAGTGCCGAAACGGCGAGCGCCGCGGCCTCCGGCGGTAAATAGAAATCCCCTCCCGCCGACAGATACGTGAACAGATCGGACTGCACGTCCTTTAACGGCGAAATACCGGTGAACAGTTGTTGCATGTCAGTCCTCTTTTCCTTCGATGAAATACGTGGCTTCCATGTCGGCGGTAGACAGCGCGAACGCGAGCGGATACATTTCGAAAGCCGCGCCGACGTTTCGCGCGTCCTCCGTGCCGGAAAAGCCCATATGATAGCGTATCGCGAACGCCTCCTCGCGCGTCAGCCGCATGAAGCCGGAGATTATGTATACGGATTTTTCACCGTGACCGTATGGCATCCTGTCCTTGAACTCGTATACCGGGACCTTCTGCCACGCGCCGGTCGTCTCGTCCTTTTTGTTGCGGTAGCCGACGGTATAGCAGTCCGCCTTGCACACGTCGTGAAGCAGCGCGCAGATCGCGGCGGTCTCGTCGCTGACGGTAAGCCCGTAAGTCTCCTTGACGCGCGGACGGTCGAGATAATCGCACAGACACCTGTAAACGTTCAAGCTGTGCTCGCAGAGTCCGCCTTCGCGTGACAGGTGATACACCGTTGATGCGGGGGAGGTGAAGAAATCGGATTTACTGCACAGATAATCGAGCAGTTTGTCAGCGCCCTCGCGCTTTATTTTATCGTTATATATCTGTATGAATTCATTCTTTTTATCAGAAACGGACATGAGGAGCCTCCTTTCCTTTTGAAAACATTGTAGCATAAACACATCCAAAAATCAAGACAAATACGCCGTTTATTATAATAATTCCCTTAAAATCACAAAAAAACAAAAAAATATGTATTGATTTTCCGGCGAGGTTAGTATATAATTAAAATCGAAGTAATATTCAGACATTAAAGAAGGGCGAAAAATGAAAAAGATAACGAAAGCAGTCATACCCGCCGCAGGGCTCGGCACAAGGATGCTCCCGATCTCAAGAACGGTCCCGAAGGAGATCCTCCCGATAGTCGACCGTCCGTCGATGGAATACCTCGTACGCGAGGCGGTGGGCGCCGGCATTAAGGATATCCTTATAATAACCGGCAGAAACAAAGAGGCGATCGAAAACTATTTCGATTATTCGATCGAGTATAAGGACGTACTGCAGGCAAAGAACAAGCTGAAGGAACTGTCCGACATGGAAGAGGTCTGTTCTCTCGCAAACGTCTATTTCCTGCGACAGAAGGAGGCGAAAGGCCTCGGCCACGCGGTGCTGTGCGCCGAGGAATTCGTCGGTGACGAGCCGTTCGCCGTGCTCTACGGCGACGACGTTATGGTCGCGGAAACTCCCGTTACAAAGCAGCTGTGCGACGTGGCGGAAAAGTATGACAAAGCCGTCGTCGGCGTCTGCGAGGTGCCGTTTGAGGATATCAGAAAATATTGCTCGATGAAGACGGAGACGCAATATGACGACCGCACGTATCTTACTACGGATATGGTCGAGAAGCCGCAGACGAGGGAGGAGATGTTTTCAAATCTCGCCATCCTCGGCAGAGTCGTCCTCACGCCCGATATTTTCGATATCTTAAAGCACACCGCGCCGGGCAAGGGCGGAGAACTGCAGCTGACCGACGCCATGAAAGAGCTTGCGAGGACGAAGGGCGTCATCTCGTATAAATACGAGGGCAGACGCTACGACATGGGAAGCAAACTCGGCTTCCTGCAGGCAAATATCGAAACCGCGCTGGAACATCCGGAGATAAAGGACGCTTTCAGGGCGTATCTGAAGGATCTGTACGACGGGCTTTACAAATAAACGGATAAAGAAAGGAATTCCGATATGGACAGAGTGTCAAAGACCAACTATTATCTCGACATCGCCCAGACCGTGCTCGAGAGGAGCACCTGCCTGCGCTTCAGATACGGCGCGATAATAGTAAAGAACGATTCCATAGTTTCAACCGGCTACAACGGAGCTCCCCGCGGAAGGAAGAACTGCACCGACATAGGCTCCTGCGTATGCGGATCGGGATCGCACGGGAAGGACAGCTCGGACGCGTGCCGCGCGGTACACGCCGAGATGAACTGCATCATCTCCGCGACGCGCGAGCAGATGCTCGATTCCACGATGTATCTGTGCGGCGTCGACGCCGTCACCGGCGAGATAATAAACGATGCGAACAGCTGCCAGACGTGCAGACGTATGATAATAAACGCCGGTATCTCCAAGGTGGTCATCAGAAGCTCGCCCACCTGCTACGTAACTTACAACGTCCGCGACTGGGTGTTAAACGACGACAGTATAGGCTACTGAGCGTGATACAGACCGTACCGTTCGCCCCGGAGCATGCGGCGCGCGCCGCTGCGCTTGAGCGTATTTGCTTTTCCGCGCCATGGAGCGAAGCCGAACTGCTCGCCTCGTCGGCTCTGCCGAACGCGATATACATATCGGCGTTCTGTGACAAAGAGTATTCCGGATACGACGGGATGTATACCGTCGAAGATGAAGGGGAGATAAACAACATAGCCGTATTTCCGGCGTTCCGCCGCCGCGGCGTCGGCGACGCGCTCGTGCGCG
>JAGDCE010000313.1 GCA_017958705.1 Clostridia bacterium | reverse complement strand
TCACGACGAGCTGATCGCTCTTGACGGAGCGTATAAACAGCTCGTGACTTCGGAATGAGGGGGTGACGGAATGGGCTGGTTTGATGAACAAATACGAAACAGAAAAGAAGCGGATCAGGCGGTATTCGAAGAGTCGTTTGAGCAAATGGCAAACGCCGTTATGGGGCGGCGAATGAGCCAAGCGTTAAACGACGACAGACAGATCACAGCCGACGCGATCGGCGACATTCTGAAATACTATCACGTCGCCTCGCAGGAAGTACCGAAATCAATCACGGATATGAATGAGGTGCTTGAATATCTGCTCCGTCCCTCCGGTTTTATGCGCCGCACCGTCGAGCTTGAAAACGGCTGGTACCGCGACGCGGTCGGAGCGATGCTCGGCACGCGAAAAGACGACGGTAGCGTTGTAGCGCTGATCCCAACGGGCATAAACAGCTACAGCTTCTATGACAGAAAACTCGGGAAAAAGGTGCGGATCAATCGCAAGAATCAAAATCTGATCGAACGCGAGGCGGTCGCTTTCTATAAGCCGTTCCCGCTTGGCAAAATGACGATAGCAAGTCTGTTAAAATATATCATTCAGCAGATATCGCTGTCAGACGTCGTTCCTCTCGTGCTCGCGATGCTCGCGGTCACCGGTATCGGACTTCTGACACCGTGGCTGAACAATTATCTGTTCTCCTACGTGATCACGTCGGGTAGCGCGTCCGTCCTTGTAGGTACGGCCGTCTTTATGGTCAGCGCGTCGCTTTCCGTTCTGCTATTTACGTCGGTGCGCTCGCTTCTGGTCACGCGCATCGGAACGAAGCTCAATCTGTCCATCGAGGCGGCGACGATGATGCGTATCCTTTCTCTGCCGCCGGATTTCTTTAAGAATTACAGTGCCGGCGAGTTGTCCAACAGAGCCGGCTACATAAACGGACTTTGCAGTCAGATCGTCAGTATGTTTCTGACGACGGGCATGGCGTCCATACTTTCCATTGCCTATGTTTTTCAGGTATTCAACTATGCGCCCGCGCTCGTTGCGCCCGCGCTCATCGTCACGCTTCTTACGATAACGATCACCGTTATTCAGATTTTTGCGCAGATGAGGATAACCCGTCAGCGTATGGAACACGCGAGCAAGGAAATAGGCCTTTCCTATCAGCTTATATCCGGAATACAGAAAATCAAGCTTTCGGGCGCCGAGCAGAGAGCCTTTGCCAAGTGGGGCAAGTTGTATGCAAAAGGCGCGAAACTGCTTTACGATCCGCCTTTGTTCCTGAAGGTTTCCTCTGTCATCACACTTGCCGTTTCGCTGATCGGCACGATGGTCATGTATACGCTCGCGATCAGGACGCACGTTTCGGTCGCGGAGTATTACGCGTTCAATTCCGCTTACGGTATGGTCAGCAGCGCATTCATGGCGCTCGCCGGTATCGCGACGGGACTTGCGATGATCCGTCCGACGCTTGAAATGGCAAAGCCGATCATGGAAGCGGAGCCGGAGATCTCTTTTGACAAACAGGTCGTAACGCGCCTGTCCGGCGGGATCGAACTGAACAACGTCTCGTTCCGCTATACGGACGATATGCCGCTCGTGCTCGACGATCTGTCCCTCAAGATCCGTCCGGGTCAGTACGTTGCGGTCGTCGGTAAGACCGGCTGCGGAAAATCCACGCTCATGAGGATCATGCTCGGCTTCGAGACGCCGCAGAAGGGCGCCGTGTATTACGACGGACGCGACATCAAGAAGCTAGATCTCAAGTCTCTGCGCCGCAAGATCGGCGCGGTGATGCAGAACGGAAAACTGTTCACCGGCGACATATTCTCCAATATCACGATCTCGGCGCCGTGGCTGACGCTTGACGATGCGTGGGAGGCGGCGGAGATTGCCGGTATGGCGGAGGATATCCGCCGTATGCCGATGGGTATGCACACGCTGATCTCCGAAGGACAGGGCGGAATATCCGGCGGACAAAGACAGCGGCTGTTCATCGCGCGCGCCGTCGCACCGAAGCCGAGAATCCTGATGTTTGACGAGGCGACGAGCGCTCTTGATAATATCACGCAGAAGCAGGTCTCCGAGGCGCTTGATCGGATGAAATGCACGCGCATCGTCATCGCCCACCGCCTTTCCACCATACGCCAGTGCGACCGCATCATCGTGCTCGATCACGGTAAGATCGTTGAGGACGGCACGTACGAGGAACTGCTCGAAAAGAACGGCTTCTTCGCGGAACTTGTCGCCCGCCAGAGACTTGACGAAACAAAAAAAGACTAAAAAATCGAAAAAAGAACTGCCAACTTGGATTTTTCCGCGTATAAACAAGCGAAAGACAAAAACGAAGGCAGAAAAGGAGGATCACGGTGACGACGGCAAAGTTAAGCATGCTGTTTGATTATCAGCGCTTTGAAAAAAACGCCCGGCTGCAGAAAGTGATCGACGAAGCGCACCGCCGTATCGAGGCGCGGGAACTGACCGACGACGAGCTTGATCAGGTCGCCGCCGCGGGTGTTTTGAATGCGCAGACACCGAAAAAGTCTGAGGATCATCCGACATGACGGCTGGCGAAAAAGAACGGTTATACGTTGAATACCGCGACAAGGTGCTGTCATACATACGCTCCCGGGTCATCAACGCTTCCGACGTCGAGGATCTTTGCGAAGACGTTTTCGTAAAAGCGTTTTCCGTAGCGGATTCGTTCGATCCGTCAAAAGCGTCGGCGGGAACGTGGCTGTACTCTATCACGAAAAACACCGTGATCGACTACTGCCGGAGGTTTCATCCAACGGAAGAGATTACGGAAGACATTTCCGATGAGCGCCGGACGGAAGACGGTATTATTGAATCGGAAACGCTCGAAGAACTCGCGGCGGCGCTCGAAAGGCTGCCGGCGGAGCTTACCGACGTTATCGTTTTACACTATTACGACGGTATGCCGCTCACAAGGGTCGCCGTAACGCTCGGTATCAGTTACGGCGCTGTCAAAATACGTCATAATAAAGCGCTTGCGTTTCTGCGCTCGGTGCTTGAATAAAAAAGGAGAAATGATCATGGCGGACGAAAAGAAATTCAAAGAAGAACAAATTAAAGAAAACAACAATGAGCAAAGAGAAATGACGCAACAAGAACTGGATGAGATAGTGGGCGGATATATACCCGACCAACCGCGGACGCAGGAGACGCCGCAGCGTATGCCGGGCATACGTTGTCCGATGTGCGGCAATTTTATCCCCACCTCAATTAAGCAGATCCTGTTTTCAAGCGTTCTCTTTTGCCCCACGTGCGGCCTGCATTTAAACATCGACAAGAGAAAAGCCGACAAGGCTCTGGAACTTTTAGCCAAAGTGGACGAGGCGATGCGGCGAACGTAAAATGAGCCGCTTCACAAAGAGTCTCAAAAGAATTTTATGAGATGAAAGGAACTTTAAAATGGAAAACCTGAATCTTACACCGGAGCTGATTTCAAAAGCGAAAACCGCAAAATCCGCAGAGGAGCTTACCAAAATCGCCGAAGGTGAAGGCGTTAAGCTCGATGAAAAAGACGCTGCGTCCCTT
>JAGDCE010000312.1 GCA_017958705.1 Clostridia bacterium | reverse complement strand
GGAGGATGACGACCCGCAAAAGCGCGTCAGGATGCTTCAGCTTATGGTTGAGGGTGAACCGCGCGTGACGGTCTCGGATTACGAGATATCTAAGGGCGGCGTCAGCTATACTTATCTGACGCTTCAGCATTTCAGTGAGAGCGGTGACACGCTCTGCTTTCTGACCGGCTCTGATATGTTCCTCACTCTCGGTCAGTGGAGGCGACCCGACGTGATATTTTCACTTTGCGAGGTGTGGTGCGCGTCGCGCACCGGCGACGACCTCACGGCGCTTGCGGCGAAAAAAGCCGAATACGAAAAAGAGTTCGGCGCGAAATGCTTCATCTGCGAGGGCGAAGCCGTAGTCGTCTCCTCTACTCAGGTGCGCAGGCTCCTGCGTGACGGAGACGACGCGTCGCCGTATCTGCCGCGGCCCGTGCTCGATTACGTGATCGAAAACGACGTGTACGGCGCGAAAAACGCGCTGATACGCGAGACGATGAGGCAAACGCTTTCGCCGCAGAGATTTGAACACAGCGTCGGGACGGCGCGGACGGCGGAGCGGATCGGCGAAGAGCTCGGTCTGCCGGAGTCGTCTCTGTGGCGGCTCGTACGCGCCGGCTATCTGCACGACTGCATGAAGGAGACGTGCGACGCCGAACAGATCGGGCTGATAAAAGAAGCGGGCGAGGAGATCGATCCAGACTATCTGCGCGCGCCGCTGACGCTGCATCAGCTGTCGGGCGCGGTCGCCGCGAAGACGCGATACGGCTGTGACGACGCGGTGTGCGGAATGATAAGATATCACTGCACCGGTGCGCCGGACATGAGCCTGTGCGAAAAGATAATGTACCTCGCTGATTTCACGGAACCGGGCAGGCGGTACGAGGCGTGCCGGCGGCTGCGGGAGGAGCTTTTCTCCGAACCCGTGACGGAACAACGTCTGAACGGTATATTTTTCAGCTGCTGTGAGCGGCAGCTGGCTCACATAGAAGAAAAGGGCGGGGCGGTACACCGTCTGACCCGACAAACGTATGAAAAGGAGATCGCAAAAATGGCGGAAAACGAAAAAAACATTGATCTGAAAGACGCATCATCGGAGGTCATTGCACAGAAAATCAAGCAGGTTCTTGACGAAAAACTTGCAAAAAACATAGATGTCATACCTGTGGCTGACAGGACGGTCGTTACGGATTATTTCGTTATCTGCAACGCCACGTCCACCACTCACGTCAAGTCGCTCGCGGACGACGTTGAGGTCGCCCTGGCGGAGGCGGGCGTCAGACCGTATCACATCGACGGCATCGCCGGCGGCGAATGGTACGTGCTCGACTACGGCGTCGTCATAGTTCACATCTTCGTGAAGAGCGCGAGAGAATTCTACAAGCTGGACAGGCTCTGGCAGGATAAAACGAATACCGGAAAAGAGGAATGAGATTATGAAGTATGATTTCAGGTCTATCGAGCCGAAATGGCAGAAGAAATGGGAGGACGCCGGCGTTTTCCGCGCGTCAGACGATACGAGCAAGCCGAAATTTTACGCGCTCGTCGAATTCCCGTACCCGTCCGGCGCCGGTATGCACGTCGGTCACATCAAGGCTTATTCCGGACTTGACGTGGTGTCGCACAAGCGCAGGATGCAGGGCTACAACGTCCTGTTCCCGATGGGCTTCGACAGCTTCGGCCTGCCCGCGGAGAACTACGCGATAAAGACGAACACGCATCCGCACGTGATAACGACGAAGAACGTGGATCATTTCAGAGATCAGATGAAGCAGATCGGTTTCAGCTTCGACTGGAGCCGCGAGATCTCGACGTCGCTGCCCGATTACTATAAATGGACGCAGTGGATCTTCCTGAAAATGTTCGATCACGGGCTCGTTTTCCGCGCGAAAACGCTCGTCAACTACTGCCCGCACTGCAAGGTCGTTCT
>JAGDCE010000311.1 GCA_017958705.1 Clostridia bacterium | reverse complement strand
TTCTCATGCTTTACGAGCAGCGACAGCGCGAACTGGTCGTCAATTTCATTGTAAGTATCGGTATCGAGAACACAGTCGACCGCTCCGGCCGGCACCTGCAGATTTCTCAGTCTTTCGGCTTCTGTCATTTCGGCACTCCTTGTTTTGTTTCTTTTGTATGACGCGCGGATAAAGTCAATAAAATTTGCGAAAGGATAATACTGTTCCTTTTAATTTAAAATTATTTGAGTTTGTTTCTTCCACGGAACGTGTTATAGACGTCGGGTTTCCATTCGGGTTTAACGTCTTTAACGGCCTCGGCGGCTGTGATTACCGCATCGTTATTATCAATGTCAACAAGCTCGTATCTGTCGTTGCCCATGCCAAGCTCCTTCATATAACTCAGCTGGCGCAGGCCGTGACGTGTCTCAATGCGCTTAACCATTTTCTTGCCGCCGCCCTCAGGCAGATTATAGATCAGATCGACACACGCGTTGTCTGCGGCAAGGATGTCCAACGAAGCAATGATACCGACATCAGGTGTGACAACCGGTTCCGCATTCGGGCCTTCACAGTCGCAGGACACGGACATATTGCGCATAACGTTGATATAACAGACGTGAGGAGCAAAATAATCTATCGTCGCCTTCGTGCTTTCACTGATGCGTTCCATCAGTTCCTCTTCGGCGATGCTCCACATGTTTTTCGAACCGGCCGCGGTATGTATCTCCGCCTTGCCGATACGTCCGTCCGCACAACCTATGCCGATGTTTTTATTGCTGCCGCCGAAGCCGCCCATCGCGTGCCCCTTGAAGTGTGTCAGCACAAGCATTGAATCATACCCCAGCATACTCTTGCCGACGTGCATTTCCCTGAACCATTTACCGCCGTTCACCGGAAGCGCCGCGACGCCTTCGCTGTCAGTTATGTCTACCGGGCAAAACGTCCATCCGTTTATTTCAAGCGTCTTGCGATGAGCGTCCGTCGTATATCTGCTGCCTTCGTAATAAGTGTTGGTCTCGATGATCGTCGCGTCAGTCAGGCGGGATGCAAAAAGTTCCCTGACCCAGGGCCGCGGGATAATATTGGGGCCGTGAGCCTCTCCGGTATGCAGTTTTACCGCCACCTTTCCGCAAAGTACGGAACTGACTCTGTCATAAATCTTTTTCAGGCCTTCCTCGGAAAGATCGCGTGTAAAGAAAACCACGGAGCTTTCTCCGCTGCGCTCCGGATATGGGACGTAGCGGTTTCCGTTTTTGCCGGGTACGGGTCTATCCATATTCTTTATTCCTTCCTTTTCATCGACCGGAGAACGAACGTGTCTGTCGCCTTTGATTTTATTGTTTATATCAAGAGTTACGGCCACGCCACGTGAAACGCTCACCCGCATATTTTTAAAACAACTTATTTTAGTTTGCTTGCGCTTAAATACATAATATCATATATTCAAAATAAAGTCAACATAAAATCCAACTTAAATTTGAAACACTTCAAAAAAATCGCTGCCGGGATCTTTACCGGATCTAAACGCCCGCGTTATTTCCGGATATTCCGGTTTATTCCGGGCTTTTGCAAATTAATAAAAAAATGTGAGCCAAAGATATTTACTTTTCGCCAAGTCTGTGTTATAATGACAACGAAATGGAGGTCGCGATTTATGAATATTAAACGCATGATATCACTGATATTGTCCGTGACTGCGCTTCTCTGCTTCGTCTCATGCTCGGGCGAGCCGGCGGCGACGGAGCCCGCAACGGACGACACGGCAACCGCGGCGACGGAAGAGCCGACTACAACCGAAGAGGAGACTACTGAAGAAGTGACGACCGAAGAAATAACGACAGAAGCGCCGGAAACGAAACCGGAAATCGTATACGCCGGGCTTGAATCCGGCATCGTGCGCGACGGAACGCCGAGAAAATACTTCTGCCTCTGCTTTGACGACGCAACGCAGCAGGATCTGAAGATCATAGAAATGTGCAAAAAATACAACTACTACGACGTGACGTTCTTTATCAGCACAGGTCTTTACGGCGTTGACTGGACCGCGGGCGTCGGCGTGCCGCACGTGCGCTTCACGAAGAAAGAAGTACAGTCCGGTATTTACGACGGCTTCGATCTTGCGTCTCACACGCTCAATCATCTGCCGCTCGACCAGTACGAAAGCAACCCCAAGAAAGTAAAAAGCGAATTGGAAACGGACGCCAAAAACATTTACAAGCTGACCGGTATTTATCCCGTAGTAATGGCGTGGCCCGGCGGAGATCCCAACGTCACGCGCGGCCTTATGAAGATCGCCTATGAGCAAACCTCGATCAGGCTCGCCCGCGGCACAACGTCAACACACAAATTCGATCTGCCGAAAGAGTTATTATGGCTGCAGCCGACCGCAGAGATAAGCGAAGCTACGCTTTTCAACGATTTTCAGAGATTCCTTGACGCGGAATGCACCGAGGATATGCTCTTCTTCTGCTGGGGACACGGCTACGAGCTCGATATCTATAACAGTTACGACAGGCTTGAAAAATTCATAAAAATGATAGCGGAAGCCGAGGGCATCGAGCGCGTCACCGTCTCCGAATTCTATCAGCTTTTCAAGGACGAGATACCGTCTTACATTGAAGACACGGCCGAATGACAGGCATATAATTAAATAAAACGACAACGCGTGTTTTACAAGCAGTTTGCCGCAAGGAAAGACTATGAAGATTTTTAAGAATTTGCTTTTGAGTTTGATAATTCTCTCGTTTGTTTTCAGCGCGGCGCTTCCTGCCGCGGCAAGCGACGGCAACGGGAAAGAAAAGAAAAAATTTGATTTTGATAAAAACATCCTGATCTCGATCTTCTGGCCGCCTACGTCGCAATACATAAACGACGAGCAGTATAAATACATGGCTGACGCGGAGATCGACTGGGTGCTCGGCACGGGCGACGGCATCGGCTCCAAAGAGGATCAGCTCAAAATGCTCGCGCTCTGCGACAAATACGGCATAGGTATGTGCGTGGGCGACGACCGTTTCGGAGGCAACCTGCTGAAATACAAGCCAGATAAGATCAAACGGCTTGTTGATGAATATAAAGACGTGCCCGGCGCATACGGCTATTACATGCTTGACGAGCCGTATAACGCCAACACCTTCATCGACGCCTACAGGGCGCTGAAGGAAGCGGATCCCGACGCATATATGCATCTCAACTTTCTGCCGGGACACGCTTATCCGTCGTACGCGATATACGAAAGCCAAATGAACGACTGGCTGAGACTGTGCGCCGGAACGGGCTATCCGCAGGAATACGTGATGTACGACATGTACCCGTTCCTGCTCTCCAAAGACAGCATAACGAGAACTCTTATGATGAAGAATCTCGATTCCGTCAGAAAAGTAGGTCTCGAAAACAACGTAAAGACGGCTATGTATATACAGTCCGTAAGCCAGACGCAGGCTTTCCGTTCGCCCAACCGTGAAGAGACTCTGTTCGAATTCAACATCGGTCTCGCTTACGGCATAAAGCAGTTCTCATATTTCACCTGGTTCACTCCGCACGACAGAGAAGCGCCGTTCGAGGACGGTATCATCTCCTATAAGGGCGTGCCGAACAAGAAGTACGAGTTCATCTGCGAGATAAACAGGATGATACACAACGTCGGCAAAACGATGATAAATCTCGATGCGTACGAGGTTTACGAAAGCTCGCAGACGTACGAAGCGGCGGAGCTTTTGCCGGACGATTTCTTTGTGCACGCGGTCGGCAGAAGCGACCTTACCGTATCATATCTCAGGGATAAGCGAAACGGCAGAAACTACTGCATGGTGGTGAACAATCTGTTCACCAGAAAGCAATCCGTCGAGCTTGAATTCTCCGATGAGATCGGCGCTCTGCAGTATCTTTCATACGAGGACGGCGAGCTTCACGATCTTGCTAAGGACGGCAACACGGTAAAAGCCGAGTTAGACAAAGGCGAGGCTCTGATAATCGCTCTGCCCGAAGGCTACGATCACAGTGCGAAACACGTGAAGACTTACGCTCCGGCGGACAATCTGGCGGCGGACGCCGTGATAAGCTGTTCGTCCTCCGTCGGCGCCGAAGGCTGGTATATGGACAATCTTAACGACGGCAGACGTTTTACCGCCGGCGGGATCAACGGATGGCGTTCGTCAAGCAAAACCGGGCTTGACACGATAACCGTAGACCTGAAACAGACGCTTGAATTCAACCGCATAGACCTCTACCCTGCCGGAGTCGGCGATAATTTCGGCGCCGATATGCCGGTGAGCTTTACCGTCAGCTGTTCCGAAGACGGCGAAAACTGGCGCGATATCGCAAAGGCCGCCGGGCTGAAAATATCTGACAGAAGCTCACCGTCGCTGAAATTCGACCGGGTCTTCGGCAGATATATCAGGATCGAAATAACGGAATGCAGTAAAAAAACATCGGAGCTTTGCGAAATAGAAGTTTATAACGACGACTCGACGCTGCCGAAGACGGAACTTTACAAATACGGGTTAACGGAATTGAAGCTTGATACGGGACCCGTGGAATACAAAAAGGGTTCGAACATCGCGCTCGGTAAAAAAGTTTACGTTTCCTCATACCCCGAAAATCCCGATTACAGGACGTGGGGCTGGGATCCCGAGTTTCTTACAGACGGGGATCTGAATAACGGCTGGACAAGCAACATACAGGTCCATAAAGACGATAAAAACGCCACGGAATACGCGATAATCGACCTCGGAGACGAATTCAATATAGATAAAGCCGAAATATATCCGAACGGATGCTGGCCGAAAGACTATACCGTAAGCGTATCGAGCGACGGCAGGACGTTTTCGGAAATAGCGAGCGAAACGAACGACATCAACAGAAACGACAAGAAAACAAGTTATGTTGCCGAGCCGGAGAACGCGCACGGCAGATTTATAATGATAAAAGCCACAAAGCTGCGCAGTACCGCAATGGACGGCTATATGCTTCAGCTCGCGGAGATAAAGGTGTACGGAACACCGTATATCGACCGTGAAAGCGCGCAGGAAAAGATCGGACTTTTCAAAAGCAGCGGCGGAAACGAAGACAGCGATAAGCTGAAAGCCGTCATAACAGCTCTCGACGACGAAATGACGACACAGAAAAAGCTTGATCAACTCATCGTTGCCATGCTCGACGAGGTCGCGATAACTCTGCCGGTACAGACCGAAGAGGTGACGGAAGCGATGACCGCAAAGGAGTACGATTTCGAGTATTTCACCATGGAAGCGGAAACCGCAGCGTCTGACGAAGGAACAGCAGCCGACGGCGAAACGATACCGTCCGATACGGCAACAGATCCCGATACGGCGGAAACGATACAAAGCAAAAAAAGCAACGCGCCGAGAAACGCGCTTATAATCGCTCTTTGTTCGGCAGCCGTCGCCGCCGCGGCGGTGATACTCTTCTTCACCTTCAGAAAAAAGAAATAAACAACCGGAGGTATGTCTGTGGGTCGAGGCCTCGATCAAAGGTATTTATTACGACGAAAAAGGCGTACAGCAATGTGACAACGTAACTTACGCCGCCAAAGCCGCCGAATACGCCGACCGGTAAAAACGCCCCGGAGAGTCCGAGACTCTCCGGGGATTTTTTGTTTTATTTCTTTTTCCGCTTTTTCAGTATCACCGCGGTGATCGCCGCGGCCGCCGCGGCGACTCCGGCGCCGATCGCGATCTTTCCGGCAAGCGGCATTCCCGCCTTTTCAGCCGGAGTCTGTCCGGTGACGGCGTCAGTCGTCACCGGTATCACCGCGGTCGTATCGGCGGCAGTGTCGTCCGGTGTTTTTGCCGCAAGCTTTGCCGGCTCCGTCTTTACGGTATAGCGCGCGTACTCTATCGGCCTTACAGTGAATCCGGAATCGAATATCTTCTGCTCGAACTGCAGCTCCGGTATCACGTCACCGGGCGCCGCGGTCTGTCCGGTATGGTCGGACGTTTTCAGTTTGAAATTGTCGGCTTTGAGCGTCGCGCCCTGTGCGGTCCTCACGCCGAAAGCGTACGTTCCGGCGTCGAGGACGACGGAGAACGAGAAGTTTTTCATCTCATCCGTCAGGTCGAGCGGATACTCGCAGACGGCTCTGCCTTTTTCGTCCGCCGCGAAGAAATACGCGTCTCCTGCGACCGCGGCGTCGAAACTGACCGTGACGGTCGACCTTTTGACGTACAGTCCCTGATACAGCCGCGTGTCGCCATTCACGGTGACGTAATGGTCCTTCCCCTCTCCCGACACTTCAACGTTGCCCCGGTCACCCGACACAGACCAGTTCGATGCGCCGCTGATCCAGTCCTTTTTGCCGTTTCTGCGCTCGAAGTTGCCGTTCTGGAAATCGGACGCGGATCTGATGCCGCAGTCGGTATAAACGCTCGTCGGCTTGATCGACAAAAGCGTGCACGCGGCGTCGTATTTGTTTTTGTAGATATGCACGTCGCGCACCGGCGAGTAATCGTCCGTCGCGCTGTTGTCGAACGGACCGCCGTAATACGGGTTGTCGCACCAGGTGCCAACGGAGCAGCCGCCGGAAAGAACGTTGTCATACGCCGTTATATTGTATATTTCCTGCTTTGAAAGATCCGGGTTGTCGGTGCCCCA
>JAGDCE010000310.1 GCA_017958705.1 Clostridia bacterium | reverse complement strand
GACGTTCTTTGGGGGGGCTCCCACCCCTCACGGGAACCCCCGTTGCTCTGCAGTTCGCAACGGGGAACCCCTACGGCTCGGCTAACGCCTCGCCACCCCCAAACCCCCTGTTCCCCTCCCACAGGTTAATAACCTGAGGGGGCACGCGGCTGATCTGCCATCTCCTGTAGGGCGGGGGCTTGCTCCCGCCGTCCGGTGTTCGCCTCATCCGTCGCGCGCGCTGCAGACGCCGCAAAAGCCCCAAGACTTTTTTTGGGGGGAGGCGGGGGTTTGGGGGTGGAAAAAGGGGGGCGGGGAACCCCCAAAGGCAAAATCAGCCCGCCGAACAAAGGCTAAAGCCGCTGTTCTGCGTATAGGGAGGGGTCTTCCCTCCTGCGCACCGCTCCGCGAACAATTTAAATTTATTCGGAGGAAATTATGAAAGAGTATCATATCGGCATTGAACACTCAGATGATATTGATGACTTTTATTTTCCCGACTTGATGTCATGCTGCTTTAAGTATTCAAAGTTTTTTTCATATGAGTATTTTTGGTGTGACGGATTAAAAAAGCCGGACAATCCCCCGGTTGAAAAAATATTGAAATACGAAGTCCGCGATTTTGGAAAAATGCTGACGGACGAAGCAAGAGAAAACTGGAAGGAAGCCGGTGTGTCTCTTGATCCTCTGACAACTCCCGAAATGGTCAGAAAATATTTTGAAATAAACGAAGATACAAAGAATTTTGTACTGTCATACGGCAGTTTATTTGCATATTGGGAGAATGATCATGGCGGCGGTTATAATTTTGAACCTGCGCAAAATCTTGCTTTTTACAGGGATGACCAAACCGTATTTTTTGATTCCGTAACTCATGAGGCGGAATGCCGGATATACCCTAATGAAAATGAAGACGTTTCGGATATTATAGGCAGGCGCGGATGGAAAAAATGGTGAAGATAATTATGAATTACGATAATTTAAAACTTGTGAAAGTCAACACAAAAAACTTTGACGCTCTCGTCGACCTTGAGGTAAATGAAGAGCAGAAAAACTACGTTGCAAGCAACGTTTACAGTTTAGCGGAAGCGCCCTCGACGACCCGCGAAAAGTTATGATTGCCCTATGGGCAAGTTTACAGTTATGAACGGCTACGCCGTGTTATGAGCCGCTGACGCGGCGTTTAAGGGAAAAGAGGTATATTATGGGTAAAGACGTGATAATCGCGTGCGATTTTGACAGTGCGGAGAAGACGCTTTCGTTTCTTGACCTGTTCAGGGACAGAAAGCCGTTTGTAAAGATCGGCATGGAACTGTTTTACGCTGAGGGACCGGACATGGTGCGCCGTATAAAGGAGAGGGGACACAGGATCTTCCTTGATCTGAAGCTCCACGACATACCGAACACGGTAAAGAAAGCGATGGCATCTCTGTCGCGGCTCGATGTGGATATGTGCAACGTCCACGCGTCGGGCACCTCGGCAATGATGAAAGCGGCGCTCGAAGGGCTGACGAGGCCGGACGGCAGCCGGCCGATCCTTATCGCCGTGACTCAGCTCACATCGACCGATCAGACCGCGCTCGAAGACGAGCTTCTGATAAAGGAGCCGATGAAAGACGTGGTTATGAGCTACGCGAGAAACGCGAAGTCCGCGGGTCTTGACGGCGTCGTCTGCTCGCCGCTCGAGGCGGCGGCGGTACACTGCGCGTGCGGCGAAGATTTCCTTACCGTAACGCCCGGCGTCCGCTTCGCCGACGGCGACAAAGGCGATCAGAAGCGCGTCATGACGCCGGCGCAGGCAAACGAAGCCGGCTCGGATTATATAGTGGTCGGCCGCCCGATAACAGCCGCCGCCGATCCTGTCGCCGCGTACGAAAGATGTATAAAGGAGTTTGTATCATGACGGATTACAGAGAGCTTATAGCGTCCGATTTATTGAAGATAAAAGCGGTGTTCTTACGCCCGGACGAGCCGTTCACGTGGGCGTCCGGCATAAAGAGCCCGATCTACTGCGACAACCGCCTGACGCTGACGGCGCCCGAGGTGCGTACGCACGTTGAAGAAGGGCTGGCTCACATTGTGAAAACGTATTATCCCGAAGCCGAGGTGCTTATGGGCACGTCGACCGCGGGCATCGCTCACGCGGCGATCACGGCGCATATCCTCGGCATGCCGATGGGATACGTCAGAGGGTCGAACAAAGACCACGGCAGACAGAACAGGATAGAAGGGAAGCTCGAGCCCGGGCAGAAGGTCGTCGTCATAGAAGACCTGATCTCGACCGGCGGCAGCGTCATAGAGGTCGTCGACGCGCTGCGCGAGGCCGGCGCGGTCGTGCTCGGCGTAGCTTCCATATTCACATACGTGATGAAAAAAGGATTGCAGAGGCTCGCGGACGCGGACGTCACAAACGTCTCGTTGACTGATTTCGACGAGGTCGTCAGAGTCGCCGCGGAACAAAAATACATAACGGAGCAGGACGTGGGAAGGCTGATCGCGTTCAGAGACGACCCGTCTGACGAGAGCTGGATCGGAGGAAAACGATGAGATCGGTGATTGACATAACGGATCTTTCAAAGGAAGAACTCGCGTCTCTTATGGAGACGGCGAACGATATAATGAAGGATCCGGGAAAATACGCGCACGCCTGCGCCGGCAGGAAGCTCGCGACGCTGTTTTTCGAGCCGTCGACGAGGACGCGCATGAGCTTCGAGGCGGCGATGTATGAGCTCGGCGGAAGCGTCATCTCGATGACCGACGGCGCGACGTCCTCCGCCGCAAAGGGCGAGAGCGTGTCCGACACGGCGAAGATCGTGTCGTGCTACGCCGATATTATCGCGATGCGCCACCCGAAAGAGGGCGCGGCGCTCGTCGCCGCAAACGCCGCTTCGGTGCCGGTGATAAACGCCGGTGACGGCGGCCACTGCCACCCGACGCAGACGCTCGCGGATCTGTTGACGATCAGCCGCGAAAAGGGAAGACTTTGCGATCTGACGGTCGGCCTGTGCGGCGACCTCAAATTCGGCCGCACGGTCCATTCGCTGATAAACGCACTCAGCAGATACGAAAATATCAGACTCGTGCTGATCTCCCCGGAGGAACTTCGCCTTCCGGATTACGTGTATAACGACGTGATAGTCAAAAACGGCATGAAATGCGTGCAGACTCCCGATCTGATGTGGGCGCTGCCTCAGCTCGACGTATTGTATATGACGCGCGTCCAGCGCGAGCGGTTCTTCAACGAGGAGGAATATCTGCGGCTGAAGGACAGTTACATCCTGACAAAGGAGAAGCTGAACCACGCGCGCCCGGATATGATCGTGATGCATCCGCTGCCGAGAGTGAACGAGATAAGCGTCTCAGTCGACGACGATCCGAGAGCGTGCTATTTCAGACAGGCGCTGTACGGAAAGTACATGAGAGAGGCGCTGATCCTGATGCTTTTGTCGGAATGTGAAAAAAATGATGCGAAAACGTATTGACAACGGGCGGGCATTTATAGTAAAATAGAAAAAAGGACGGTCACAAATGAATATTGATGCGATCAGAAACGGCGTGGTCATAGACCACATCACGGCGGGAGAGGGCCTGCGGCTCTTCACCCTGCTCGGACTCGACGGGCTCGACGTGCCCGTGGCGCTGATAAAGAACGCGCAGAGCGGTAAAAAAGGGAAAAAGGACATAATCAAGATCGACGCTGACATACAGATCGATCTCGACGTCGTCGGCTTCGTCGATCCTTGCGCCACGGTGAACATCATAAAGGACGGCGCCGTAGCGGAAAAGAAGAAGATGAAGCTGCCGCAGACGCTGAAAAACGTCGTGCGCTGCAAAAACCCGCGCTGCATATCGACGACGGAGCAGGAGCTTCCGCAGATATTCAGACTGTCTGACGAAAAAGCAAAAATATACCGTTGTTATTACTGCGACGGCAAAGCCAACGTTTAAGGAGGAGAAAAGCATGGCGACATTCATCAACGAACCGTCTCATACCTTTAACGAATATCTGCTGATACCCGGATATTCATCGTCGGAATGCGTACCGTCGAACGTGAGTCTGAGAACTCCGCTCGTGAAATACGCAAAAGGACAGGAACCGGCGATAACGATGAACATCCCGATGGTATCGGCTATAATGCAGTCCGTTTCGGGGGACAGGCTCGCCGTGGCGCTCGCCACTGAAGGCGGCGTTTCGTTCATATACGGATCACAGCCGATAGCCGATCAGGCGGCTATGGTGAAGCGCGCGAAAACGTATAAAGCGGGCTTTGTAAAAAGCGACTCGAACCTGAAGCCGACGGACACGCTGGCGGACGTAATAGAGCTCACCGCGAAGACCGGACACTCGACGATCGCCGTCACCGACGACGGAACGTCGGAGGGCAAGCTGCTCGGAATAGTCACCGGGCGCGATTACCGCGTAAGCCGCATGTCTCTGGATCTTCAGGTCAGCGAGTTCATGACGCCTTTTGAAAAGCTTATCTGGGCGAAGGAAGGCACGACGCTGAAAGAGGCGAACGATATAATCTGGGATCACAAGCTCAATTCGCTGCCGATAGTCAACGAGGCGGGAAGGCTCTGCTATCTCGTTTTCCGCAAGGACTACGACACGCATAAACAGAACCCGAACGAACTGTTGGACGACCAGAAGCGGTACGTCGTCGGCGCCGGTATAAATACGCGCGATTACGCAGAGAGAGTACCCGCGCTCGTTGAAGCGGGAGCCGATGTGCTCTGCATAGACAGCTCCGAGGGCTTCTCCGAGTGGCAGCGCATAACGCTGAAGTGGATCAGGGACAATTACGGCGACGCAGTGAAGGTCGGCGCCGGAAACGTCGTCGACGCGGACGGCTTCAGATTCCTGGCGGAATGCGGCGCGGACTTCGTAAAGGTCGGTATCGGCGGCGGCTCGATCTGCATCACCCGCGAGACGAAGGGCATAGGCAGAGGCCAGGCGACCGCGCTGATCGAGGTTTGCCGGGAGCGCGACAAGTATTTCGAGGAAACGGGCGTATACGTTCCCGTCTGCTCCGACGGCGGCATAGTGTACGACCATCATATAACGCTTGCGCTCGCAATGGGCGCCGACTTCGTGATGCTCGGCAGATATTTCGCCAGATTCGACGAAAGCCCGTCAAACAAAGTCAGCCTGAACGGCACGTACTATAAGGAGTACTGGGGCGAAGGCTCGGCGAGAGCGAGAAACTGGCAGAGGTACGACTTAGGCGGCGATAAAAAGCTGTCGTTCGAGGAAGGCGTCGACTCGTACGTCCCGTACGCCGGCGCGCTGAAGGATAACGTCGCGCTGTCACTGTCGAAAGTGCGCTCGACCATGTGCAACTGCGGCGCGCTGACGATACCGGAGCTGCAGAAAAAAGCGAAGCTCACGCTCGTCTCGGCGACGAGCATCGTCGAAGGCGGCGCTCACGACGTCATACAGAAAGAGAAGAGCGCGCCTATAAAATAAACCCCTTTTAAAACAGACTAACCTGATAATTACACAAAAATGTAAGCGATCCCTTTCGTGATCTCACGAAAAGACCGGGCAAAAGACAAGACCCGGCGAAATCGGAACCGAATAAAGGAGATTTTGTTTTGGCGGAATACGATAACGGTACGGGAACCGAATTCGACGACGTTGCCGGTATTTATGATTTTTCGTGGAAGACGATGAATCAGACCATGGTGAACGCCGAATCCAGCGGATTCAGCTCCGCGGTCCACAAGGCCGCTCAGAAGGTGAGAGACCTGTGCATCAGCAACAGTTACGACGAAACGGCGAACGAGTTCAACAACGTTTGCCGGAACCTGCTCGGGAGAAACAGCTGGATACAACAGTACTATTACGCAAACGAGAAGACATTTGCGGCGTATATGAAGAACGATTCGAAACCGTCCGGATTCTATGATATGTCCGGCGAGGATCAGATCGCTTTTGACTACGGTCTGAAATGTCAGAAGGACGCCGCCTCCTGCTGCAAGCCTCTCGATCAGCTGCAGCTTCTGATGATGACTGTACCGCTCAAAACGACGTTCCGGCTCGTCCGTGCGACGATAAATCTTGACGACGCCGGATTTGACGAGCCGCTTTTCAAGCAGATCGACGACGACGTCCGAGAAATAGCGGTTTTAGTCAACAAGAACTGGGATTCGTTCGAGCGTATCTCTAACTCCGCGTCGGAAAGGTTCTACAAAGAGAACAAAGGGAAGATGTCCCCGTCCGATCTGCAGGCGGGATACCGCAAAGCAAGACTGAGGGATTACAAAACCACGTTTGAAGCCTACTGCGTAAAGGCGAACAAAGACTTCAAGTGCAACGACTACTGCACCTTCAGCATGGATCTCAACTATTACGTTTGCATGCAGGTCATCGACGAATACATGAAGGACGTTGCCGAGATCATGAAGAGCGGTCTTGACGAAAAACTTGAAAACAGCATCAAGGAAAGTCAGAAGCTTGCCGCCGTGTTCAATTCCAGAATGGCAAAATGCAAGGAAGACGCCTTTATCATGAGCATGACCGCCGCCGAAGCCCTGAATTACGCGATCGGTGAGTTTTGTCAGCTCGGTCTCGATATATACAATAATTACAAGAGCCTTATCTCCGCGGCGCCTTACTGCTTCATGAAGAAGCTGCCTTCGTCGGACAAACTCAATTCAAAATACGGTCTGAAACCGATGAGCGGCGATCCGCTTTCCGAAGGCACGCACTATGCGCCGCTCATATCTTCCGCGGCGTCCGCGCTGACGCAGCATTGCCGCGATTTCGTATATTCGCACGGGCGCAAGGATATGATGTGACCGCGCCCGATAGTCCCGTGATCCGACGGGACTGTTTCGGTTGAGCGGGAAAACCGCAAAAAAGATACCGAAAACTTGACCGCGCGTTGCCGTAAACGCTTGACTTGAAGGCGTTTTTGTGTTAAAATAGAAAAAACGGCCGGATCATAAACGAACACGATTCAGAAAGGATGATAAAGATGGTAGACAAGAGTATTTTCACTGTCAACGAGTCCAATCTCTCCATGCGTATCCAGCAGGCTGAGGTATACCTCAAAGAATTCGAAAACGAAGTAAAACGGGCGAGCGGCGCTTCGGGTCTTTTCCGTTCGAAAGAGGACGCGCTGTCCCGCATCATGATCTTGAATGAATTCGCCCCGAACGACCCGAGAGTCCAGGCGATGTTCGAGCGTGCGAGAAAATGCATCGTCGGCTCGACCGGCAACTTCATCGACGTCACCCACGACATGATCGTCTAT
>JAGDCE010000309.1 GCA_017958705.1 Clostridia bacterium | reverse complement strand
GTCGCGAAGCGACTCCTTAACTCGCCGCAGGCGAATTTCACTTGCCCGCAGGGCAAATTTCACTTGACGGCAGTCAAATTTCACGTTCCGCCCCCGGCGGAACATTTCACTCCGCGTAAGCGGCCGGGGTGGGAACCCCCAAAGATTGTCGCGAAGCGACTCCTCTTTTCTCGCGCGAAGCGCAATCCGCGCTCTCAACGGTGCGATTCATCATAGAAAACGGGTCGTCGAGGGCGCCGACCCCTACAAGCAAGCTTCACGTCTTGCCCCTCAAAACACTTCACTGAAAAACCGCCGTGCTGCGGCGGCTTTTCCTTATTTTTTGTTTCCGGTATACAGCGTATAATAGACGCCTTTGTCCTCGAGCAGCGATTCGTGGCTGCCGCGTTCGATTATCCTTCCGTTCGCGAGCACCATTATGACCGACGCGTTCTTTACCGTAGACAGTCTGTGCGCGATGACGAACACCGTTCTGCCCTCCATCAGGCTGTCCATGCCCCGCTGGACGATCGCTTCCGTTCTCGTATCTATCGAGGACGTCGCCTCGTCGAGGATCAGCACGGGCGGATCGGCGACAGCGGCGCGGGCTATCGCGATAAGCTGGCGTTGTCCCTGAGACAGGTTCGCGCCGTCTCCGGTGATCTCCGTATCGTATCCTTTCGGCAGATGCGTTATGAAGTAATCGGCGCCGGCGAGCTTCGCCGCGGCGCGGACCTCCTCGTCCGTCGCGTCAAGCTTCCCGTACCTTATATTATCCGCAACGGTGCCGGTGAACAGGTGGGTATCCTGCAGCACGACGCCGAGCGAACGGCGCAGATCGGCTTTCTTAATCTTCTGTATATTTATGCCGTCGTATCTGATCTTTCCGTTCTGTATATCGTAAAAACGGTTGATCAGGTTCGTTATCGTCGTCTTTCCTGCGCCCGTCGCGCCGACGAACGCGATCTTCTCGCCGGGTCTCGCGTACAGGCTTATATCGTGAAGCACCGTTTTTTCAGGCACGTAGCCGAAATCGACGTTTTCAAAAACTATGTCGCCGCGCAGGCGCGTATACGTGACCGTGCCGTCGGCGGAATGCGGATGCTTCCACGCCCAGACGCCGGTGTGCTCTTCACATTCGGAAAGCGTTCCGTCCCCGTTTTCGCGCGCGTTGACGAGCGTGACGTAGCCGCCGTCCTCCTCGACCGGCGCGTCGAGCAGAGCGAATATCCTCTCCGCTCCGGCAAGCGCCATGATTATCGAGTTCAGCTGCTGTGAGAACTGCGAGATCGGCATATTGAACTGACGCGTGAACTGCAGAAACGGTATCAGCGACGCTATCGCGAAGCCGCCGACGCCTTTTACGGCGAGATAACCGCCGACTATCGCTACGACGACGTAGTTGAGATACCCGAGGTTGCCCATGATCGGCATTACGACGTTCGCCAGACCGTTAGCGAGCCGCGTGCTGTCGTACAGCCGGCCGTTCTTTTCGTCGAACGTTTCAAGTATCCTGTCCTCGTGCGTGAAGACCTTGATCACGCGCTGTCCTTCGACCGCCTCCTCGACGAATGCGTTGACCTCGCCGATGTTCTTCTGTCTCTTTCTGAAATACTTCGCGCTCTTTCCCGCGAGCAGCCGCGTTATCGTCGTCGCGAGCGCCACGACGATCAGTGCTGTCAGAGTCAGCAGCGGCGAGAGTATGATCATCGACGTCAGCACCGTCACCACGGTCGACACGTTCGAGATCATGTTCGGCACGCTCTGCGATATGAGCTGACGCAGCGTATCCGTGTCGTTTGTGTATATGCTCATTATGTCGCCGCGCTCGTTTCTGTCGAAATAGCTTATCGGCAGTTTTTCCATATGCTCGAACAGCGTGTCGCGAATGATCTTCAGCGTGCCCTGCGTGACGTACACCATAAGGCGGTTCACGAGGAACGTCGACAGCACGCCGGCACCGTACATCAGTATGATGAATATCATCCTCACGCCGAGGCGCGAGAAGCCGACGTCCTGCTCAAGCGTTCCGTCGAGCATCGGCTGGATATACTCGTTTATCAGCTCTTTTGTGAACATCGTGCCCTGAGCCGTGACTATCGTCGTGATTATCAGGCACAGAAGCACCGCGACGCAGTGCACGGGGTAGGATCTGATCACGAAGCCGAGCGTGCGCGCCAGCGTTTTCAGCGGGGCTTTGCTTTTCTTTGACGTATCCTTACTCATCGAAATCAGCCCCTCTCATCTGTGATTCGTATACCTCGCGGTATATCGCGTTGTTCTGCAGCAGCTGATCGTGAGTGCCGATGCCGTTGATCCTGCCCTCGTCGAGGACTATTATCATATCGGCGTCGGCGACGCTCGAGATCCTCTGCGCTATGATCAGCTTCGTCACCTCGGGTATGTACTCCCGGAACGCGCGGCGGATCGCGGCGTCCGTCTTCGTGTCGACGGCGCTCGTCGAGTCGTCGAGGATCAGCACCTTCGGCTGTTTCAGCAGCGCGCGGGCGATGCAAAGCCTCTGCTTCTGACCGCCGGAGAAGTTCGTGCCGCCCTGCTCGACGTGGCTGTCATAGCCGTCCGGCAGGCTCTCGACGAATTCGCGGATCTGCGCCGATTCGCAGGCGGCTCTAATCTCCTCCTCGGTCGCGTTTTCGTTGCCCCAGCGGAGGTTTTCCGCTATCGTGCCGTAGAACAGCACGTTTTTCTGCAGTACCATCGAGACCTTGTCTCGGAGCGTGCGCAGGTCGTATTCGCCGACGTCGACGCCGCCGACCTTAACGCTGCCCGACGTTACGTCGTACAGTCTCGGTATCAGCTGAACGAACGACGATTTGCCCGAACCCGTGCCGCCGATAACGCCGACGACCGATCCGGACGGGATCGTCACGTTTATATCCTGAAGCGTCAGATTCTCGCTGTTCTTCGAATACGAGAAGTCGACGTGATCGAACACGATTTCGCCGTTTTTCATTTCGGTGACGGCGTTTTCCGGCTGAGTCAGGTCGATCTTTTCGTCGAGCACCTCGACGATACGCTCGCCCGACGTCTTCGCCAGCGTCATCATGACGAATATCATGGAGATCATCATCAGGTTCATCAGTATGTTCATCGTGTACACCATGAATGTGCTGAGCTGACCGACCTGCATCTCCGTGCCGCCGCTCTTGACTATTATCTGCGCGCCGAACCAGAAGATACCGGTCATGCACGCGTATATCGCCAGATTCATCGCCGGGCCGTTGAGCGCGACGATCTTTTCGGCGTCGACGAAGCGTTTATACAGAAACTCCGACGCCTTGTGGAACTTTTTCGTCTCGTGCTCCTCGCGCACGTACGCCTTGACGACGCGGATGCCGGTCAGGTTTTCCTGAACTCCGGCGTTGACGCCGTCGTATTTTTCGAACACGTATCTGAAACGCGGGAAAGCGTTGACGACGATCAGCGCGAGCGCCGTGCCGAGCACCACTATGACGCCGACGTACAACAGCGAAAGTTTGCGGTTCGTCACCATCGCCATCACGAGCGCGGACGTGAGCATTATCGGAGCGCGGAAGCAGATGCGTATCATCATCTGAAACGCCGACTGAACGTTTGTGACGTCTGTCGTCATCCTCGTTACGAGGCTCGCGGTCGAGAACCGGTCGATATTCGCAAACGAGAATTTCTGCACCTTTTCCATAAGTCCGCGGCGCAGGTTCTTTTCAAAGCCCGCAGACGCCTTGCACGCGAGGATCGCGCCGAGCGCTCCGAAAACGAGCGACAGAAGCGCCATAAGCATCATCAGAAGGCCCGTGCGGACGACGTAATCCATATCGCCCTTTTTAATGCCGTCGTCTATGATGTGTCCCATCAGATACGGGATGAACACCTCGAACAGCACCTCGAGCACCATCAGCACCGGCGTCAGCAGCGTTATCCGCTTGTATTCCCCGACGTAATGTGAAAGTTTTCTTATCATTGGCTCAAATCAAGCAAAGGAAGACTGTGCGCCTTCCTTTGATGTCTTACTCCCTGACTTTTTTGATTATTTCCTGCAGGGCGCCGTCGACCGGCACCTTGTCACGGAAGGATTTGTCGCGCGCGGCAAGCTCCACGGCGCCCTCCTTCATATTTCTCGGGCTGACGATCACGCGCAGCGGCACGCCGAGCAGATCGGCGTCGGAGAACATTATGCCCGCGGAGACGTTCCTGTCGTCGTATATCACCTCGACGCCGGCGTCTTCAAGCGCTTTGTAAAGACCGTCCGCATAAGCGTGAGTTTCTTCGTCGTCCGCGCGCAGGCAGCACAGATGCACCTGCCACGGCGCGATGGATTTCGGCCAGACCGGGCCGAATTCGTCGTGATGAGCCTCGCAGACCGACGCGGCAAGCCTGCCGACGCCGATACCGTAACAGCCCATTATGGGATACTGCAGCTTGCCGTTCTCGTCGGTGTACTGCATACCCATGGATTTCGTGTATTTCGTCCCGAGCATGAAGATATTTCCGACTTCAACGCCGCGGGAGATCGTGAGCGTGTGTTTTCCGCAGACGGGGCAGATGCCGCCGGCGACGACCTTCGCAAGGTCGTGATATTCGGCGCCGGGCACGTCGCGCGCCATATCGAGGCCGCGGAAGTGATACCCGTCCTCGTTTGCGCCGCAGATCAGATTCCTGCCGCCCTTGAGCGAGCTGTCGTAAAGCACGGTCGCTTTTGCAGTGAAGTTCACGGGGCCGGTGCAGCCGGCTGCGATGCCGGAATTCTCATCGACCGTCGCGGGATGCACGTCGCATCCGAGTATATTCGTGAGCTTCGTCTCGTTGACGTCGAGATCGCCGCGCAGGAATATGACGATATAACTGTCGTCGGCGTTCCTCTGATATATGACGGCTTTGCAGGACTGCTTCGCGTCGACGCCTGCGAGACCGCAGACCTCTTCGATCGTATGCGCTTCGCCCGTGGCGAACTTCTCAAGCGCCGCCTCGCCGAAATCGGCGGGCTCGGTTATGCTGTCCGCCGCTTCCATGTTGCTCTTGTAGCCGCATTCGGGGCAGATGACGATGCTGTCCTCGCCGATCGGCGTCAGAAGCATGAATTCGTGGCTGACGGAGCCGCCCATCATGCCGGAGTCGGACTTTACCGAGATGACCTCAGGCACGCCGGCGCGCGCGTAGATACGCTCGTACGCTTTGTGGCATCTGTCGTAATACCGCTCCAGATCCTCCTGACTTGTGTGGAACGAGTAGCCGTCCTTCATCGTGAATTCGCGAACGCGGATGAGACCGCCGCGCGGACGCGCCTCGTCGCGCTCCTTCGTCTGGATCTGATATATCATGAACGGGTATTTGTTATACGTGTTCGCGTATTCGCGGACGAGCTGGACCGCCGCTTCCTCGTGCGTCATGCCGAGGACGAGATCGGCGCCGTTTCTGTCCTTGAAACGGAACATCTCCGCGCCGATACTGCTGTATCTGCCGGATTCCTGCCAAAGCGAAGCGGGCATGACGACGGGGAAAAGCACCTCCTGACCGTCTATCCTGTCCATCTCCTCACGGATTATCTGCTCAATTTTGCGGCAGACGCGGCGCAGGGGCATATACTGCGAGAAAATGCCGCTGCTGACGAATTTCATGTAGCCGCCGCGCAGCATGAGCGCGTGGCTGTCCACAAGACACTCCGACGGACGCTCCTTGAAGCGGTCGCCGACAAGTTTATCAAGCTTCATATCGTTCCTCTTATTTCTTCTTGTTAGCGCTGTAATATTTGTAACCGAGCTCGGGATTCTGCAAAAGCTCCGAAACCGTCACGAATTCGTATCCCTGATCCGCAAGCCTTTCAATGATCTCGCAGAAAGCGAGGTAGGAATTCTCGTATATCTCGTGCATCAGGATTATCGATCCCGGCTTAACGTCTTCCATGACGTTGTTGACGATTATATTGATGTTTTCCTTCTGGGATCTGTCGCTGTTGTTTTTGTATCTCCAGTCGTTTGAATCGACGTCCCAGATGATGACCGCGAATTCAGACGATTTGTACTGATCTTCCGTTATGTTGCCTCCGGGCGGACGCATGATCGTCGGCCAGACGCCGAGGACTTCCTGCAGTTTGTCCGCGGTCTTGTAGACCTCGTCGTGATATTTTTCCGGATTTTTCGTGTAATACCAGTCGTGAGTCCAGCAGTGGATGCCTATCTCCATGCCGTGATCGTATGCGTATTGCATGCCCTCCTGGCGCTCGCCTTTTATAAGGTTGCCTATGACGAAGAACGTGCATTTGCCGTTGTACTCGAGCATTTTATCGGTGATCTTTTTGGAGTTCGTCGGATGCGGGCCGTCGTCGAACGTGAACGCGACGTATTTCTTCTCCGGATCGAGCGGCGTGACGTCGGGTTTCGTCGTGACGGGTGCCGTCGTGACGGGCGCCGTCGTGGTCTCCGGCGCGGTCGTCGTTTCCGGCGCCGTGGTGGTCTCGGGCGCGGTGGTCGTCTCCGGGGCTGTCGTCGTCTCCGCTTCCGTCACGGTCCCGGTCTCCGTCTCGGCGACGGTGGTGACCTCCGCCGGTATCGTCGTCCCGGGATCCGTCGCGGTCGTGCCGGGGTCTTCTCCGGTCTGCCCGGTTCCGTCCGTGTCGGCGCCGGGCTCCGTCGCCGCGTCGCTCGTCACGGGCTGCGGCTGCTGTTGAGTCACGTTCGCCGTCACGCCTTCGTCGGTCGTGTCGGGATCCCGCGTCGGCTCCGCCGTCATTGTGGTCTCAGGCAGCGGATCGGACGCACGCTGAGACACGACGGGTATGAATATCATCATCGCGATGATTATAAAAGCCGCTATGATGCCGTATATTGCTCCCTTTTTCATCGGTTTTCCTCTTCTTATATTATATACTTCTGTATTATACCAAATCCGTGCGTGAATGTCAACGGTATTTTTGCTCAATATATAAAACTTTTACAATAACGGTTTATACAAAAAAACCGCCTCACGGCGGTGCATCGCAGCTAAATTCGCCCTGCGGGGTTCCCCAACGTTCTCAAATTCGCGTCGGGGAACCCCTGCACGGCGAGCTAAATTGACCTTCGGTCAGCTAAATTTGCTTCGCAAGCTAAATTCGCTGACGCGAGCTATAGGGCGAATTTAATTCAGCTGAAGCCGTAAGGCTTCAATTTAGCTGCGAGCGAAGCGAGCAATTTAGCTTCTTTTATGCGATTGATTAAGTTTTGATCCGTAAAAAATTAACCCGCTATGACGCTTTCTTCAAACGAAAGACGTCAAAGCGGGATTGTTTCTTCTTTATTCAGCTATCGCTTTGAGACGGTTTATTTTACCTTTTTGGAGACGATTATGCCGGCGAGTGCGACGCAGCCGAGCGCGGCTATCGCGACGACGGCGGCGTCAGAGGTGTCGGGCGTTTTGCCGGGCTCGTCGGGAGCGACGGGCGTATCGTCCTCGCCGTTCTCCGTGAGGATCTCAACGGAACCGAAGCTGTTGGCGCCGGAGCCTTTGGTCAGATCTTCGGGCAGAAGGACCGCCGCGGGGGTGTCCTGCGTGCCGTCGTAGGCTTTCGCGTCGGCTTCGCTTGCGAAGAACGCGATCCAGGCGATATCTATGCTGTCGCCGTCGGAGACGACCGCGGTATCGTGTTCGCCGTCAGCGGCTTCCGCGTCGCGGTTGGATTCGAGCGGGTCGAAGCGGATCGCGGTGGTGCCGGTATAGCGCGAGGAATTCCAGATGGAGCCGGAAGAAGCCTTCTCGCTTACCGTCGTCATATCGACGACGATGGTCTCCCATTTCTGGGTGTGGTTGTACTTTACGGGGATGAACGGCTCGGCGGCGGGGTTGATGTAGAACTGGCCGATGAGCTGTACGCCGGTGTTGTCTTTTTCGGTGATGGTCCTGTATTTCACGGCAGCCCATTTTACCGTGTCGGGATCTATGGATTTTCCGTCATGGAAAACGAAGTTCGCGTAAGGGTCGTTGCCGGACGCGGTGATGTGTGCGTAGTCGAAGGAGCTTGCCGCCGTGGCGGTAGCTGCCGCCGCAGTCGCGACGAGCACCAGAACGATAAGCGCTGCAATAAACTTTTTCATGTCTTTATCTCCTTGTTTATCATTGTGTTCATTATACCACATTTCACCGCATTTGTCAACAGGTATGACAATATTTATTTAAAATTTCGGAATATTTTGTTTTTCTATGCAAAAAAAGAACCTTCACCGAAGTGAAGGTCCTTTTTATGTTTGCCTTAATTATTTCTTAAGAGCTTTCTTGCCTATGAAGGCACCCGCGAGAGCGATAGCCGCAAGAGAAGCAAGGGCTACGACCGCTACGTCGGAGGTTCCGGGATTGTCTTCGCCGGGCTCGTCGGGTTCGGTTGTATCGTCAGGCTCAGTTACGGTTTCGGTCACAGTGAAGGTGACGCCGACCTGATACTCAACGTCGTTCTTTACTTTGATGACCTTGATCTGCGTGCCGTCGCCAGCGATGACGTAAACGTCGATGCTGTGCTCGCCGGCTTCAAGATCCGCAACGGGTACGGTTACCAGGAAGCCCTGGCCACCCGGGAATCCCGCTCCGGAAAGCTCGGCTGCTCTGTCTTTGACGAAATCACCGGTGACAACTTCGCCGCCGTCAATGCTGTAGCCGAAGCCCTGGATATCTTCGATGTTCTCAGACAGTCTGACCCAACCGTACATGGAGATGTTGCTTACGGCGCCCTTCTCGAAGTTGAGTATGGACTTGTCTTCGAGTTCGGCGAGTTTCTTGTAAACACCGTCGTAGCACATCTGCGTGTCGTCGTATTTCAGTTCGTCGTAGGAAACATTGATCAGTTCATACGATGCCGGAGGAGTTACAGCTCTCTCTACGGAGAACGGAGCCGTTACTACTTCTACGATGTTGCCGTCCGCTGCTTTGACGACTACAGTGATGGTGTGGTCGCCGGTCGCGAGAGCGGATACGTCAACGGGGTTGATGGCAAAGCCGTTTGCGGTCGCCTGCGTCGCGCCGGCCTGAGCATAAACGTCAGGTCTGTCCTGAAGGAACGCGTCGCTGAATACGGGTTCGCCGCCGTCAAGCTTATAGCCGAACTGAGCGATCGTGCTGTTGTCGATCCAGGCCCAGCCGCGTACGCCTATGTTCTGGACGTCACCGGTGATCGGATTTTCTCCGAGGTAACCGAGAGCGTCGCCGACGTCGCAGATAATCGTTCCGTCAACCCAGACGGTATTGAAGGATTTCGCATGCAGAGCAGCGGGATCCGGATCAACCGGAGTCGTGCCTTCGATGGTTATGGGGAAGCTGTTGCTCGGGTAATTACCGACAACGTTGCCGAGCGGGAGAACAGTCTTCGCTTCGTCATCAAGTTCAGCTATGAGGACTACAGTGTGGTTGCCGGCGGCAAGGCCGTCGTCCTTGAAGTCGCGGTAGATGCTGAATCTTATGCCGTACTGGCCCGCGTTGCCGGGCTGTTTTACGGGATCGTTGTCAGGGAGCTGGGTAATCGTTACGCCTTCGAATACGGGCTCGCCGCCGTCAACGGCGTAACCGAGCCTGAGTATCGGATAGTTCGCACCGGTCCAGCCGCCGGCGTTGACGAGCGTGTTGTTTTCAACAGCACCGGCGTCGAAGAAGGTGTGTATGAATGCGGGAGCGGGAGGCGGCTCGGGAGTGTCTTCGCTGAGAACTTCAAGCGTGAAGGTCTTGAGGACTTTCTCAAATCCGCCGTTCGCGACAGCTACGAGAGTGATCGTGTAGGTGCCGACGTCGAGGGAATCGGTGCCGGTCAGCTTCATCGCCGCAGCGTCGGTACCGAAACCGGCGTGTGCGCCGCCGTTATATATATTCTCGAGATCCGGGAATATCGCAAGAACAGCGGCGGATACAAGGTCGCCTCTGTCTCTGTAGTTGTCTTCGCAGGCGAATTTCTCGCCGTTTACGGTGTAGTATACTTCTTTCAGGCCGTCAGTGAAAGCGACCCAGCCGAGAGTCGTTATGACGTTGCCCTTCTTCATAGAGCCGGAGTCCTCTTTCTTGCATTCGGTTGTGCCGACAAGGAAGGAGTCGATGCTCATACGGATGAACGTATCGGTCGGAGCGGCTTCGCCGGGAACGGTAACGCTGCCGTTCGTGATGGCGAACGGTACGCTCTGCGCGGTCTGGTCGTCGTCAAGATAGAATACGTTGTTCTGAACAGCGGAGCCTTTCAGATCGTACTTCGTGCCGTTTGCAGCACCTTCCGGTACTTTGAACGTCACGGTCGCGTACGTGACCTCAGCGGTCTCGCAAACGCCGTTGAGCGACGCCCAGTTGAGCGTGAGGGTTTTGGTTTCCGCGTTGTCGTTAACGTCTTTCATCGTGGTCACGTCGTCAAGATCGACGTCCGGGTCTACCGAATCGGTCGGTTTGATGGACCACTTTGTCTTTACGTACTCGAGGTCGCCGTGTTCGATGTCCAGCTTCAGCGAACTGAGTTTTTCGTTGCCGGTGATCGAAATGACTACCTGTACTTCTGTACCGGCTTCTGCTTCAACGGAGTCAATGACTATCTGAAGCGTGCCGGCCGCTTTGACAGCGACTATGCCCGTCATTACGGAAACGATCATAGCTACCGTCAGGATTACGGAAAGCAGTTTTTTCATAAGTTTCTCCTTTGGATTTTATTCCGATTGTAAATGGATTATATCACAATAAAACCGCAATGTCAATACTTTTTCTATAATAAATACGCGTAAATAAGGTTTTTTTTAATTTTTTTTGAAGTTTTTTTCTATATTTTGGAAGGCGTGCGCTTTTTTTCGCGTTTTTTCAACGTGAGACTGCCGTTTTCCCCCGGCAAAGGGGGAAAACGGCAGGCAGCGGAAACTTGTTTATCAGGCGCCCTTGGTGACCATCTTGAACAGATCGACAACGTCGAGGTTATCGACCGAGCCGTCGCCGTTGACGTCCGCGTTCTCCGCGAGGTATACTTCGCCTTCTCTGATGCCGTTGCTTACCGCACGGAACAGGAGGACGACGTCTTTGTTGGAGAGTTCTCCGTCGCCGTCAACGTCGCCGAGGAGCGCGGAGGGAGCTTCGGCGGTGATGAGACCGATGTACGGGTTCGAGAGCGTGTTTTCGTTCGTGTTTCCGCCGGAGACGGATACAACGGATCCGTTTTCGGGAGCCGAGGCAAGCACGAACCAGCCGCCGTTGCTGCCGCCGGTGGTGTAACGCAGCGTGTAGGTGCCCGCGGGATACGCCTTATCGAATGAAGTGCTGTAGAATCCGTCGCC
>JAGDCE010000308.1 GCA_017958705.1 Clostridia bacterium | reverse complement strand
GTTGTCGCGGTACTGTTCATGATACTGCTCTCGAAAACGACGTTCGGCAGAAGGCTGTACGCGATCGGAAGCAACAGGACCGCGGCGAAATACGCCGGCATCGGCGTCAACCGCGTCAGATTCATCGTCTACGCGCTCGCCGGCCTCATGGCGGCGCTGTGTGCGCTGTTCCTTCTGACGCAGATCCCGGCGGTCAAGAGCGACGAGTTCGGCAAGGGCTTTGAGATGAAAGTCATCGCGATGTGCGTCTTCGGCGGCATAGCGACGACCGGCGGAAAAGGAAACCTTTTCGGCGCGTTCATCGCCGGCATGACGATAGTCTGCATGCGTATCGCCCTCGGACTCATAAACGTCAACGACAACGTCATCACGATAGTGATCGGCGTGCTCCTCATCGTGTCGGTGCTCATATCCGGCATAAGCCGTTTCAAAGGAAAAGGCACAGCAAAAAAGAAACCGAAATCAGTCACGGCGGATTAACGCCTTTACATAATATTACAGGAGGAAAACCATGAAAAAACTCACAGCACTTCTATTGGTGACCGTCATGGCGGCGGCAATCCTCGTATCCTGCGGCGGCGCGTCGTCCGGCAGCGCGGAATACGCGCTCGTCACCAAAGCGTCCGGCAACGCATACAACGAGAAGGAAGCCGAAGGCTTCGTCGCGGCGATGAAGGCTCAGGGCATCACGTCGTACGTTGTGAAGCACCCCGAAAAAGCGACCGTTGACGCGCAGATAGCCGTTATCAACTCGCTGATAGCTCAGGGCGTCAAATCAATAGCGATAGCCGCGAACGACGCAAACGCTCTTTCCGCAACGCTGAAGAGCGCGAAGGAAAAAGGCATAAAGATCCTCACTCTTGACTCCGACGTGGCAGTGGCAGACCGTCTCACGTTCTGCAACCAGGCGGGCGTTCAGGAAGTCGGTCAGGCGCTGATCGACGCCGTTTACGACATCGCGGGCGGCGCCGGCGAATACGCGATACTTTCCGCCACCTCTCAGGCGACCAACCAGAACGCCTGGATCGACGCGATGAAAGCCATAGCGGCAGCCGACAGCAAATACAAGGATCTGACTCTCGTTGAAGTCGCTTACGGCGACGACGAACCGCAGAAGTCCACCGACCAGACCCAGGCTCTGCTCCAGAAGTATCCGAACCTGAAAGTCATCTGCGCTCCGACCACCGTCGGCATCATGGCAGCGGCGAAAGTCCTGCAGGACAAGAAATCGACCGTCAAGCTCACCGGCCTCGGACTTCCCTCCGAGATGGCCGCGTACATCGGAGACGACGCCGATCACAGCTGCCCGTACATGTTCCTCTGGAACCCGATCGACCTCGGCAAGCTCGCGGCTTACGCGTCTGTCGCGCTCGTTAAGGGCGACATCGACGGCACCGTCGGCGGAACGTTCATGATGGGCGAGACCCAGTACAAGCTCACCGCTGTCGAAGGGACCAACGCGTCCGGGATCATCCTCGGCCCGCCTTTCAAATTCGATCCCGCAAACATCAACGAGTGGAAAGAAGTTTATTGATAACAAAACACACCGTGACTGCCCCGCAAGGGGCAGTCACATCGGATTTTAAGGAAATGATAGAAGAATTCAGACAGCTTTACGCCGATTACATAAGCGCGACCGACGTGCCGGAGAAACGCGGTTTTCTCGATATTTTCCGCGGCTGGTTCACCGGCCGGGGCAGGGAAATGTCGGAAAAAGACAGGAATTTCATGGAGTCAGTCGGCAAATACGTAAAAAAGATCGCTGAGGAGGCGCCGGATCAGGCGTTTTCCGCGGCGTCCGTCATACTGAGCCAGCCGAGATCGAAGAAGGCGGAGGAACGCGACGTGCTGCTCGCCGCGATGTACTCTGTGATCCCGGAGCTTCTGCCGTGCATGAGCACTGACGAGCTTAAACGTCTCAGGGAGCTTGCGGCGGAGGTGCCGAGGATGTACAGATTCCCGGTTTATAAACAGTTCATGCAGAAGATAGACGAAATGCTCGGCTGATCTTACGGCGAAATGACCGCGAACGGTGGTTCGCGGCTTTTTTTATACCCGCGCGCGTCACTGTTATGCTATATACCGAATAAAATAAAAAGGATATACTGTTTTTGTAACAAAATACGTATTGACAACGGCGCCCGAGGGTGTTAAAATATACTGACCGTATTATACCCATACGGGTCATGAAAGGAAACGTGCAATGTCTTTGAAGACTTTCCGCGGCGGCGTACATATAAGGGACGGCAAAAAGCTCTCGTCTCACGCCGCCATACAAATATACAGACCGAAGGGCGAGCTCGTATATCTGATGAATCAGCATATAGGCGCGCCCGCGGTGCCGTGCGTGCGGGCGGGCGAACGCGTGCTGATCGGACAGAAGCTCGCCGATCCCGGCGGATTCGTATCCGCGGGCGTATACGCCTCGGTCTCCGGTACCGTCAAAGCCGTGACCGGGCGCGAATGCATGAACGGCGACACCGCGACCGCGGTTATAGTCGAAAACGACGGTATATACGAGACCGTGCCGGGCTACGGCGCTGAGCGCGACTGGCAGAGCATGACCGCGGATGAGATAAAGGCCGCGATAAAGGACGCCGGCATCGTCGGCATGGGCGGGGCCGGATTTCCGACTCACGTAAAACTCTCCGTAAAGGACGGGCTTCACATCGACCACGTCATCTGCAACGGCGCCGAATGCGAGCCGTACATCACCTGCGACCACCGCCTGATGCTCGAGAGGCCGGAGGCGGCGGTGCTCGGAATGAGGATACTCACCTCGCTTTTCCCGGGATCCGTCGGCGTCATCGGCATAGAGGGCAACAAGCCCGACGGTATCGAGGCTGTCGCGGCAGCGTGTCAGGGATACGACAACGTCTCGGTCCTGCCGCTCAAAAAGAAATACCCGCAGGGCGGCGAAAGGATGATCATAGAGGCGGTCACGAAGCGCCGCATAAACTCCAAAATGCTCCCG
>JAGDCE010000307.1 GCA_017958705.1 Clostridia bacterium | reverse complement strand
CCTTTTTCTTGTCTCTCCCGTTTTCCTTGATCTGTCCTCATCCGCAAAACGTCATTTCACCGCTCCGAAAAGATCGTCGCGGTAAGCGGAAAGATATTCGATACAGTATTCATCCTCACCGAGAAGCGCCTCCGCGGCGTAGACTCCGCCGAGCATATCTCTGTTGAGCGGGTCCATTATCGCGCTGTCCATACCGAACATCATGGCTCCGATAAGAAACGCGTGATTCAACGCTTTTCTGTAAGGAAGACCGTACGAAATATTGGAAAGACCGCTTATTATATGCGCGCCCGGATATTCTTTTTTGATCTCCTTTGACGTGTTTATGAAATTAAGAAAACTGTCGGGCGACGTGCCTACCGTGAATACCAGCGGGTCAAAATACACTCTGTCCGTCGATATACCGTATTCCTTCATTTTTGCCGTTATGCCGTGAAAGCTTTCCATACGCTTTTCGACGTTTTCGGGCATTCCGGTATCGTCAAGCAGAAGAGCTATTATCTTCCAGCCCTTTTTATCGGCGACGGCGGGAAAGATAGCTTCGATCTTGTTTTTCTCAAGCGAAACTGAATTTATGATCCCCGGATTTTTGCAAAGCGGAATACATTCAAGTATAGTGTCCGGATTCGGGCTGTCAAGGCTGAATCTCACGTCCGGATGGTCGTTTTGTATCAGTTCGATCATCCATTTCAATATATCGGCGTCCCCGTCGGGTCTGCCGGAACAGATATCGAGATAATCCGCGCGCTGCAAAAGCTGTTTTGACGCCAGATCACGTATAAAATCTCCGTCGCGGTTTTTGATCGCTTCGGCTACGGATTTTATCGCACCGTTCAGTTTTTCTCCGATAATAAGCATGGTATTTCTCCTTTAATTTCTTCTTTTATCAAATTCTTTGATCAGGGCGGGTATTATTTCAAACACGTCGCCTTTCACCGCTATATCCGCTAATTTCATCATAGGCGTCGTATCGTCTTTATCGATCGCAATTATCGTCTTGCACGACTGCATCCCTATAAGATGCTGTATCTGCCCGGATATTCCGCAGGCGATATATATGTCGGTCTGCACCGTCGTGCCGGTCTGTCCGATCTGATGCGGATACGATATCCAGCCGTTATCGACCGCCGCGCGGCTCGCTCCGACGGCGCCGCCGATGCGTGAGGCGAGCTCTTCCAGCATTGCAAACCCCTCCGGCCCTTTCATCGCGCGTCCGCCGGCGACAATGATACGTGCGTCATTCAGATTCAGCGAGGATCCGTCCGTTTGTATGCTCCGTATGATCTCCTTTATCCGCAAAGCGTCGTCCGACGTTATATACTCACGTATTATTTCTCCGGATCTGCCGGGATCAGACTCAGGTACGGGCATGACCCTGGGGCGCACCGTAGCCATCTGCGGACGGTGATCGCTGCTTCTTATCGTAGCCATTATGTTTCCGCCGAAAGCCGGCCGCGTCTGAAGCAGATCGCCGTTTTCCGGATCGATCGAAAGTCCGGTGCAGTCGGCGGTAAGACCCGAATACAGCTTGCTCGCAAGCCTCGGAGCAAGCGCCCGTCCGCGCGTCATGGCGGCAAACAAGACCGTCTCGGGACGGTATTTTTTTATCAGTCTTTCAAGCAGATTGCATTCCAGCTCGTCGTTGAAAGAGGAAAGTCTTTTGTCATTTATCAGTATGATTTTGTCCGCGCCGTATGAAAACAGCGTTTTTATCCGTTCCTCGCCGACGTTGCCGAGAACCGCCGTCCAGACCTCGCAGCCTCTTTGCAGAGCAAGCTTTTTCGCCGCTCCCAACAGCTCATACGAAACCGGATGGATCGAATCGGCCGTAAGCTCCGACAACGTCCATACGTTTTTGTAACTGTTTCTGTCCGTCTCGTTTATGATCTTCATATGTACGACCTCCTCAGATCAGTCCGCGGCTCACAAGCTCGTCCAGGAGAGCTTTTGCCTGATCGGAAACGCCGCCTTCTATCTTTTTTGTAACTGAGTTTCTCGTTTCCGGAGGCTCCGTTCTGACGACGCGCGTGGGAGAAGCGTATAACCCCGTTTTATCGGGCTCCGCGCCTATATCGTCCGGCTTCCACATGATTATCTCTGCCTTTCTCGCTTTGCGCGCGTTTTTTAAGGTAGGTATACGCGGCTCGTTTATGTCTTTTATGACGGTAATGAGCGCGGGCAGCCTGAGTCTCAGCACGTCCAGACCGGTCTCGTTCAGCCTGCTGACCGTTATGGCGTCTTCCGATATACCTTCGATCTTTGACACGTTTGTCGCCTGCATCAAGTCGAGCTTTGCGGCGATCCCGGGTCCGACCTGTGCGGTATCGCCGTCCACCGCCTGTTTGCCGCAGATTATCAGATCAACACCTCCGATTTTTTCTATTGCTTTTGCAAGCGTATAACTCGTCGCCCAGGTGTCGGAGCCCGCAAACATCCTGTCACACAGCAGTACCGCGTTATCCGCGCCCATTGACAGGGCTTCGATCAGTGAGTTTTTTGCACTCTCCGGTCCCATCGATAAAGCCGTGACCTCGCCTCCGATCCGCTCTTTTATGCGTATCGCTTCTTCGACGGCGTACAGGTCGAAAGGATTCATCGCCGCTTTCGTCCCTTCGCGTATTATCCTTTTTGTTTCCGGGTCTATTTTCGCATCGGTGGTGGAAGGGACTTGTTTTATGCAAACAACTATTTTCATTTTTCATCCCCCTTAGCCATTTGTTCGATTATTTCATACTGCGTTTTAAATCCGAGAAGCGACAGATACAATCCGTGTCCCGGATATAATTCTTTCAGCTTTTCCAGCGTATCCAACGGCTCGAACACCGCGTCCTCCGGTATCGGATAACCTACGACGTCCGATAACAGATACAGTTTTTTCGACATCCACGCTTCAATGATAACGGGCAGCTTCGGGTATTCGTTCAAAAGTTTTTCCGTCACTACGTTCTTTTCGATGATGGGCTGAGTTATTACGAAGGAAGCACCTGCATCGAGTTTTCTTTTCAGCTTTTCAAATTCATGCTCCTCCGGCTCGTACGGGTTGAAAGCCGCGCCTGTGGTAAACGACGGATAATGCTTACGGATATACCGTATCAGCTCCACAGACGTCACGGCGGCGGTATTATCCGCCTCCACGTCCGCGGGCTTCAGCTTCGGCAGCCGCGGAGAGCCGTCTCCGCTTATCACAAGCAGTGATTTTATGCCGAGCGCCTCGCATCCGTCCAGTATCCGGTGAAGCTCCCGTTTCGTATGGAACGTGTTCAGATGTATCAAAACCTGATCAGGACGCGTATGAAGCCCGAGCTCCTCTATGCATTCATGCCCCTGAAATGCCGTGAGCCCCATGGCGTTGTCGGTTATAGAAGCCGTGAAGCCGCTTTCCATAACTTTATCGAATTTTGAGGCAAACAACGTAAGATCTTCCTCAAGCTTCTGAGAATCCTGCTTAGGAGGAATGAGTTCTATGTGAAAATCTGTTTTGGTATTTTGTTTTTTCATTTTTACTCCTTTTGATCTGTTATAAATGCATTTAAGCATAAGCCTGCAAACAGGGCGCGATATTCATACCGCACACCCCGTTATCATATTTACCTCGATCGCTCATATTGATTTTATTATATCCATTATTGCCTATTTTGTCAATAGGCAATTTATATATTATTCGCTCGATTTGCCCGTGGACCTTATGAAAAAGTATCCGCGGATATTTTCCCGGAAGCGCCTTTGCCGCTTCATTGCCGTGCATTCACGAGTAAAACAAAAATGTTAGATTTCACCGCGGCGCCGCAATAAACGTGCAAGCATAAATCCGAGTTTTTTTGCTTTTGAAAGCAACTTAAATAAAAGCGGCAAAAACCGCCTGACGCCGCGTCATCCTGTCTGACCGCGCGGTCTGTATTTAAATATACGAATTGTTTACAAACATTCGATACGTGGTTTTCTTGACTTTATCGGCAAAGTATGTTAAAATCAAATCATCAAATGGAGAGTGTCATCGCCACCGAAAATAAACGAAAGAAGGGACCGAAAATGGCAAAGAGCAGACTTATAGGGGATTACCCGGTAATCGGTATCAGACCGACGATAGACGGAAGACGCGGAGCGATAAAGGTCAGAGAATCTCTTGAAGATCAGACGATGAATATGGCGAAAGCCGCGGCAAAGCTGTTTGAAGAAAACATCAGATACAGTAACGGCGAGCCGGTGAAGGTCATAATCGCCGACACGACGATAGGGCGCGTCGCGGAGAGCGCCGCCTGCGCGGATAAGTTCAAAAAAGCCGGAGTCGACATAACTCTGACCGTGACGCCGTGCTGGTGCTACGGCTCGGAGACGATGGATATGGATCCGGACACGATAAAAGGCGTATGGGGTTTCAACGGTACCGAGAGGCCGGGCGCGGTATATCTCGCCTCCGTGCTCGCAACGCACGCGCAGAAAGGTCTGCCCGCGTTTGGCATATACGGGCGCGACGTTCAGGATATGGACGATACGACGATACCCGACGACGTGAAAGAAAAACTTCTCCGCTTCGCGCGCGCGGCAGTCGCCGCCGCGACGATGAGAGGCAAATCATATCTGCAGATCGGCTCTATCACGATGGGCATAGGCGGCTCGATAATCGACTCAAAATTCATCGAGGATTATCTCGGTATGAGAGTCGAATCGGTCGACGAGGTGGAGATCATCCGCCGCATGACCGAGGGGATATACGATGAAGCCGAGTATCGTAAGGCGCTTAAATGGACGCGCGAAAAATGCAAAGAGGGCTTTGACAAAAACCCGCCGGAGCTTCAGAAATCGCGCCGGGTCAAGGACGAACAGTGGGAATTCGTCGTAAAGATGATGGTCATAATAAAAGACCTGATGAACGGCAACCCGAATCTGCCGGCAGGACGCGAGGAGGAAGCGGTCGGTCACAACGCCATAGCCGCCGGATTTCAGGGGCAGAGGCAGTGGACGGATTTTTACCCGAACTGCGACTTTGCGGAAGCCTTGCTAAACACGACGTTCGACTGGGACGGCGTGCGCGAGCCGTACATTCTGGCTACCGAAAACGACGTGTTGAACGGTCTCGGCATGCTGTTCATGAAGCTGCTTACGAACCGCGCGCAGATTTTCGCTGACGTGCGGACTTACTGGTCGCCTGAAGCCGTAAAACGCACGACGGGCTATGATATAGAGGGCAAAGCGAAGGAAGCGGGCGGCTTCATCCACCTCATAAACTCCGGCGCGGCGTGTCTTGACGCATGCGGAGAGGTGACGGATGAAAACGGCGCTCCCGTTATGAAAAAGTGGTACGACATGACGGATCGGGATTGCGAAAAGATACTCGCCGCCACGACGTGGAACCCCGCGGATCTCGGCTATTTCCGCGGCGGCGGATATTCGTCGCGCTTCGTCACCAGAGCCGAAATGCCGGTGACGATGATAAGGCTGAACCTCGTTGACGGTCTCGGTCCGATGCTCCAGATCGCCGAGGGCTGGACGGTGCGT
>JAGDCE010000306.1 GCA_017958705.1 Clostridia bacterium | reverse complement strand
GCTTTGTGTGGGCGGTGGGAGCATAGGGGTTCCCCGTTGCGAATCGGAGAGCAACGTGGGTTCACGTAAGCCCCCGCCATACGGGGGACGGTTTGTTCAGTTCCGTAGGGGTCGGCGCCCACGACGACCCGTTTCAAACAATATTCTGCACGGCTGGGATTCGCCTCATCCACCGCAAGCGGTCCCCCTTCCCCTATTGGGGAAGGTTCAAGCGCGCCCCCTCAAGTCGTTTTGCGACTTGTGGAGGGGAACAGGGGGTTTGGGGGTGGCACGGCATTGCCGTGCCTTGAGGGGTGGGGACCCCCAAAGAATGTCGCGCAGCGACTCCTTATTCCGCCTTGAAAACCGTTTTTCCGCCGCAGACGGTCATTTTGCAGACTCCGTATAGTCTTCTTCCCGCGAACGGCGTCGATCTGCCGAGCGAACGAAACGACTTCGGGTCGACGGTGAACGTCTCGTCGAGCGCCCAGGCGCTGAAATCGTCCGCCGCCGGTATACCGAAACGGCGGCGCGGCGCCTCGCTCATCATATAAACAAGCCGGTCGAGCGTTATCACGCGGTTGCGCACAAGCTCGGTATAAAGCACCGGGAATGACGTTTCGAGTCCCACTATGCCGAAAGCGCTGTCTTTCAACCCTTTCGACTTCTCCTCACTCGAATGCGGCGCGTGGTCCGTCGCAATCATATCGACAGTCCCGTCGGCGACGCCTTCGACGAGCGCTTCGCGGTCCTTTGCGGAGCGCAGCGGCGGATTCATCTTGAACCTGCCGTCCTCTCTCATATCCATATCGTCGAGCAGCAGATAATGAGGCGCGGTCTCGCAGGTAACGTCGACGCCGCTCTTCTTCGCCTCACGTATCAGACTCACGCTTTCCTTCGTCGAAATGTGGCACACGTGATACGCGCATCCGGTCTTCGCGGCGATCTGCAGGTCGCGTTCTATCTGCCGCCATTCGCTTTCGCTGCTTATGCCGCGGTGGTTTTTCAGCACCGCGTACTCTCCCTGATGTACGTACCCGCCGTCGAGCAGGGAGTTGTCCTCGCAATGGGCGGCGATCAGTTTGCCGCACGCCTTCGCCGCGATCATCGCCTGCTCCATCACGCCGTCCGCCTGTACGCCCGATCCGTCGTCGGAAAACGCCGCGGCGTAGGGCGCAAGCGCCTCCATATCTACGACGCTCATGCCCGCGCGTCCGAGCGTGATGGAAGCGTACGGATGAACGCGTATGACCGCGTCCCTCTCTATAATTTCAAGTTGTTTTTTGATATTCTCCAAGCTGTCCGGCACCGGGTCGAGGTTCGGCATCGTGCAGACGTCCGTGAAACCTCCGGCGGCGGCCGCCTCGCTGCCCGTTTTTATCGTTTCTTTATAAGAAAAACCCGGTTCGCGAAAATGCACGTGCACGTCGCAAAAACCGGGTAAAACCGTATATCCTTTTTTAACGCATTCGTCCGCCGACTCCCTGACGGGGGCGGAAAAATCAAAGCCGGGCGCCTTTGCCGTACCTTCTTTTAACGTCGTTCTCTGCTCGATCCTTTCCATGATCCCTCCGAAAAACAAAGCCCTGCCGGACGGCAAGGCGGTAATGCAGAGAAAATAAGGCGGGCGCCTTATCCGTATCACAATCTTGCCGATATCTCGGTATCGACTTAAAAATCATCGTTTGACATACTATACCACAAAAGGCGCGTTTTGTCAATTGAAAAATCCAATATTTCAAAAATATTTAACTTTAAAGGCATAAAAGGAGCGGGCGCCGGACGGCGTCCGCTCCTTTGCGGCAGCGGTTATTCATCTGAACCTGATATCCGGGCTGAAATGCTCGAAGATCACGGCGTCAGAATACTCCTCTTCCTCCCTGCCGTGCGCCGTCCAGGTAACGCGCATCGCGCCGAGCGCGTACGCGAGCCTCACCGGCAGCGTCGTTTTGCCCGATCTGTGCGCTATGAAGTTCGGGCGGGCGATGAAGTTGAAGAAGCACGCGCCGAGCAGCGCGGCGGCGGGTTTCGGCACGGCGCCGGCGTAATCGCGCGGCAGCTGGCTGAGTTGACCGCGCAGCACGCCGCGGGCGTTTTTGCGAAACCACCCGACGATGAACGGGCTGAAGCTTTCGACGCAGTACGCGCCGTCATATCCGCTGAGCATTTTAAGCGTCTTTTCGCACAGCTCGTCGTTTCTTTTGCCGTTTTTCAGCTCGACTATGACAGGGACTTTGCCGCCGAGCACAGAGAGCACCGACTCGAAATCCGGTATTAGCTCCGCCGTGCCGAACAGTTTCAGCGTCCGCAGCTCGTCAAACGTCAGATCGCCGACGCCGGACGCGACGCCGCAGGCGCGGTCGAGCGTATCGTCGTGGAAAACCACGACGCGGCCGTCAGCCGAAAGCTGCACGTCAAGTTCCACACCGTATCCGGCGTCGACCGCCCGCTGAAACGCCGGAAGCGAGTTCTCCGGCACGGTCTGATCCGCCGTGAAAAGTCCGCGGTGCGCGAAATTCCGGCCGTAAAACTCTTTTTTCTGAGCTTCGGCGGGCTTTTTCGGCGCGAACAGGAACAGGCAGAGCGCCGCGATCAGGACGATCACGGACGATATGATTATCGCCGGCAGCACGGTCAGTCTCCGTCTATGGCTTCAAGCCCGTGCGCGTTGCTTATCTTTTTCGATTTGATGTTCTTGACTATGATCGAGAACACGAGGCAGCTGAGCGCGAACAGCGCGGCGGAGTATATCGGCAGCGCGTACCACACGAGCGAGGCTTTGAATACGAGGCCGAGCAGCACCGGTGTGACGGTCTGCGCCGACATGCTCGCGGCGTAATAGAAGCCCGTGAATCTTCCGATCTTCTCGTTGGAGCAAAGCTCGACGACCATCGGGAACGAGCAGTTGTGGACGAGCGCCATGCCGAAGCCCTTGATCGCCCATACCGCGAACAGCAGCGCCGGGAACGAGAACTCGCCCTGCGCGCCGGTCACGACGCCGGTCGGCTTGACGAAGCACATCACGACCATCGCGGCGACGGTCAGCGACAGACCGGAAACGACGGTCATCTTTCTGCCGATCTTATCGGCGATCGTGCCGGCTGTCGCGAATCCGGCAACGCTTGCGACGCCGCCGATTATCGTCATTATCATCGTCGCGCTCGAAGCGGAGTTCAGATAATATATGACGTAGTTGCCTATGTACGTGCCTATCGCGTTATCCGCCATGAACCAGAGGAATTCCGCGCCGAGTATGCCGAGGAGCATGCGCTTGTTCGCCTTCGTCATAGGCGCGCCGTCGTCGACCGGGTCTTCGATCGCCGCCAGCTGTTCGCCGAGCTCCATTTCCTCTTTCAGCTTCGCGGCGAGCTCGTTCTCACGGATCGTGATGAACAGCACTATCGCCGATATGACCATCAGCACGGACGCGACGATGAACGGGATCTCGATGACCCAGACGTTGCGGGCCTCGTCGGGATTGTTGATGTAGTTGGAGAGCGGAAGGAATATGCCGAGAACGGTCGCGAACGCGCCTCCTAAATATCCCATTATATTGATTATGCCGTTTGCTTTAGCGCGCAGAGGCTTCGGCGTTATATCCGGCATCAGCGCGACGGCGGGGTTGCGGTACATCATCATGAACAGAAGAACGATGACCATCACGGCTATCATGCCGGCGGCGTTGTTCTGATGGAACAGCAGCGGGATGAACGGGAACGCTACCGCCGCCGTGAACGTTCCGGCGAGAATGAACGGCATACGCTTGCCTATCGGCGTTCTCGTCTTGTCGGAGAGCGAGCCGAATATCGGCAGCAGTATCAGCGCCGCGAGGTTGTCGCACGCCATTATGATACCGACTATCCACTGAACGTTCAGTATCTTGTCGGGATCGGCGGCTTTGAGCTGTGCGGAGCTCATGTCGTACATCCTGCGGGCGAAGATGTCCGTCAGAAACGTCGGGCACCACGAGTCGTACACCTGCCACAAAAGCAGGATGCCGAAGAACGCGAAGCCTATGAGGAACGTTCGCTTCAGATTGAGTTTGAGCCCGTTATTCTTTGATCCGATCATATCTATCTCCTTTTATTCCGCCGGCACCGTCTTCGTCGCGATGACGTCGACTCCGGTGCCCGCCGCGTTTTCTATAACGGTGTCGCCGGATCTGACCGGCGCTTTGACCGCGGTTTTTTTGATTTCAGCCATTATATCGAATATCTTTTCCTTCGGCACGTCCGTCCGTGTCCTCACGGGCAGCCGCGGCAGCGCTCCGCCCTCGAGCGGCACTGTCGAGGTCACCGTGCGGCTCGGATGCGTGACTTCCTTTTCGCCGTACGCGGCTCCGCGCGGGCAGGTGTTGCCGGTGACGGTCACTTCTCCGCCGTCGCCGACCGTCACGGTCAGCGCGCAGCCTATCGGACACTGTATGCAGGTCAGCTGATGCGTCTTCATATCTCAGTCCTCCACGCAGACGGTTATCTTGCCGGGAACGCCCGCGGCAAAGCCGTCTTTTCTGATCGTTATCTGTTCCATTTCGCCCGGCGCCATGATGCGCTTTTTCCGCTTTGAGACGCGCACGCCGTCGTAGTATACGGCGACGCTTCTGTCGCGGAACACGTCGCTCACGCGGAAACGCACGGTCACGCTGTCCGCCATGCTGTCCGGGCGTATGAACTGCGGTACGGTATACCGCACACCGTCCGCCGCCTCGAGCGTGACGACGGTCCCGGCGTCGTCTCCGCCGCCTTTGACGTACGCCGCCGCCTGTCTGCCGGCGCGCTCCGCTTCCTCGGAAACGTAATCGACGAGGTCGTGTACGTGAAGCACGTTGCCGCAGGCGAAAACGCCGGGAACGCTGCTCATCAGCTTATCGTCGACGACGGGTCCGCCGGTCACGCGGTCGAGCTTCACGCCCGCGGCGCGCGACAGTTCGTTTTCCGGCAGAAGTCCGCACGAGAGCAGCAGCGTATCGCATTCGTAGAATTCTTCGGTGCCGGGTATCGGGCGTCTGTTTCCGTCGACTTCGGAAACCGTCACGCCCTCGACGCGGCGCTTGCCGTGTATGCGCGTGACGGTATGCGACAGACGCAGCGGTATGTTGAAATCGTTAAGACACTGCACGATGTTGCGGTTGAGGCCGCCGGAATACGGCATCAGTTCCGCGACGCAGCAGACCTGCGCGCCCTCGAGCGTCAGACGGCGCGCCATTATAAGGCCTATGTCGCCCGAGCCGAGTATGAACACCTTTTTGCCGACGGAAAAGCCCTCGACGTTCATCAGCCGCTGAGCCGTGCCGGCGGTATAGATTCCGGCGGGGCGGTATCCCGAAAGCCCGAGCGCGCCTCTCGGCCGCTCGCGGCAGCCCATCGCGAGGACTATCGCGCCGGCTTGCACCGTCTGCACGCCTTCGTCCGCGTTCACGTACGTGACGACACGTTCAGCCGATACGTCCGCGACGATCGTTTTCAGTTTATACGGTATCCGGAGCTCCTCGACCTTGTCCGCGTATCTTTCCGCGTATTCCGGACCGGTCAGCTCCTGTCCGAACGTGTGGAGCCCGAAGCCGTTGTGTATGCACTGGTTGAGTATTCCGCCGAGTCTGACGTCGCGCTCGAGTATGAGGACGTCTTCGACCCCCGCCTCGCGCGCCGCCGCGGCGGCGGCGAGTCCCGCCGGTCCTCCGCCTATGATAATGATGTCGTGACGGTTCATAGTCTCTCCTTTATCAGCTCCGAGCCCGGCGCGTTCTTTCTGACTTCTTCCATTTTTATCCCGAGTTCTCTCGCGAGTATCGCGGCGGCCGCCGGCGTGCAGAAGCCCGCCTGGCATCTTCCCATGCCCTGGCGCACCCTGCGCTTGACGCCGTCGAGACTGACGGCGCCGGGGCGTCTTCTGATCGCGTCGGTTATCTCGCCCGCGGATATGTTCTCACAGCGGCAGACGATCTGCCCGTATTCGGGATTTTCCTTTATCAGCCTGCTCCGCTCCTCCGCGGGTAATTCCGCGACGCGCGGGATGCCGGCTCTTTTGTCTATATGATCTTTTTTCGGCGCGGCGCCGGATTTTTCTGCTATCAGTCCGGCGATATATTCGCCGATCGCGGGCGCGCTCGTCAGTCCCGGCGATTCGATGCCCACGGCGTCGAAGAATCCGGGTGCGGACTCGCCGATCACGAAATCGTCGCCCGCCTCATGCGCGCGCAGACCTGCGAAGCCGGTTATCACTTTATTATACGGCACGCCGGGAACGCTCCGCAGCGCCTTGCGCTTGACGTCCGCGGTGCCTTCCGGCGTAGTTTCCGTGTCTTCCCTGTCCTCTATGTCCTCCGCGCTCGGTCCGACGAGCAGATTGCCGTGGACCGTCGGCGTGACGAGCACGCCCTTGCCGTACGCGCCGGGAAGCTGGAACACTGTGTGAGAAACGAGATCTCCGACCTCACGGTCGAGCAGCACGTATTCGCCGCGGCGCGGCGTGATCTTCAATTTTTGCTCGCACACGAGATTGTGGATCTTATCGGAGTAAACGCCCGCGGCATTTACGACGTATCTGGCGCGGACCGCGCCGCCCGACGTCGTTACGATAAAGCCTTCGCCGCAGCGCTCTGCGTTTTTGACCTCCGTCAGGAAGCGGAACTGCGCTCCGTTATCTGCGGCGTTCTCGGCGAACGCTATCGTCATCCCGAACGGACAGACGATGCCCGCCGTCGGCGCGAGCAGCGCCGCGCAGACTTTATCCGACACGGCCGGCTCGAGCTCTCTTGTCTCGTCGCCGGACAGTATTTTCAATCCGCGCACGCCGTTCTTTATCCCGCGCTCGTACAACGCTTCCAGCGCCGGGATATCCTTTTCGTCGAAGCACAAAACGAGCGAGCCGTTTTCGCGGTAGTTGAAATCGAGCGTGCGGCTGAGCCGCCTTATCAGCTCGGCGCCGCGCACGTTCATCCTCGCCTTCATTGTGCCGGGTTTCGCGTCGTAGCCGGCGTGGACTATCGCGCTGTTCGCCTTGCTCGTGCCGGAGCAGACGTCCTCCTCCTTTTCGAGCACACAGACGGACAGATCGTATCTGCACAGCTCCATCGCCGCGGCGCATCCGACGACGCCCGCGCCGATCACGCAGACGTCGAAGCAGTCGTTTTCATTCACTTTCACCGTCATTTTCCTCTTTTGCCCAGAATTCGGCGCATTTCACGGCCCGCCGCCAGCCTTTAAGCAGCTTTTCGCGCGTTTTCTCATCCGCCTGCGGCAGAAATTCGCGCTCGCGCCGCCAGTTTCTCTTTATCTCGTCCTTGTCCGCCCAGTAGCCGACCGCAAGCCCCGCGAGATACGCGGCGCCGAGCGCCGTCGTCTCCACACAACTCGGGCGCTGGATCGAGATACCGGAAATATCGGACTGGAACTGCATCAGAAAATCGTTCGCCGAGGCGCCGCCGTCGACGCGCAGGGAGTTTATCTCGATGCCCGCGTCCTCCTTCATTGCCGTGATCAGATCGTTTGTCTGATACGCGAGCGACTCGACCGTGGCGCGGACGAAATGCTCTTTTGAGACGCCGCGCGTCAGCCCGACTATCGTCCCTCTCGCGTACTGCTGCCAGTACGGCGCGCCGAGTCCGGAAAACGCCGGAACGACGTATACTCCGTTGGAATCCGGCACCGCGCGGCAGTATTCCTCGGACTGACTGCTCGTGCGAAGCATCCTCATCTCGTCGCGCAGCCACTGGATCGCCGCGCCGGCGACGAAAACGCTGCCCTCGAGCGCGTAATTGACTGTTTCGTCGGCGGACGCCGCGACCGTGGTGAGCAGACCGTTCTTCGATCTGACCGCGTCACCGCCTGTGTTCATCAGCATGAAGCCGCCGGTGCCGTACGTGTTTTTGGCGTCGCCCGGCCCGAATCCGCACTGTCCGAACAGCGCCGCCTGCTGATCGCCCGCGACGCCGCAGACCGGTATGCCGCCGCCGAATCTGTCCGTGTAACCGTATATGCCGGACGAGGGTCTGACCTCGGGCAGAACCGACTTCGGTATGCGGAAATATCCGAGCAGATCGTCGTCCCAGCAGAGTTTTCTTATATCAAACAGCATCGTGCGCGAGGCGTTCGTGCGGTCCGTCGCGTGGACGCGGCCGTCCGTGAGGTTCCACAGAAGCCAGCTGTCGACGGTGCCGAAACGCAGTCTGCCGGCCTTCGCGAGCTCCGCCGCCTCCGGCACGTTATCGAGTATCCAGCCGAGCTTCGAGGCGGAAAAGTACGCGTCGGGCAGCAGGCCCGTCTTCTCTCTCACCGTCTCTTCCCAGCCGTCGGCCTTCATTTTATCAATTATCCCCGAGGTGCGGCGGCACTGCCAGACTATGGCGTTGTATACCGGTCTGCCGGTCACGGCGTCCCACACGACCGTCGTTTCCCGCTGATTCGTTATGCCGATCGCCGCTATCTCGTCGGCGCGCGCGTCGATGCGCTGCATCGCCTCCATCGTGACACCCATCTGTGTGGACCAGATCTCCATAGGGTCGTGCTCCACCCAGCCGGGCTTCGGATATATCTGTCTGAATTCCTTCTGAACCATGCTGACGATGCTTCCGCTCCTGTCGAACAACACCGCGCGCGAGCTCGTCGTGCCCTGGTCCATGGCTATAACGTATTTTTTATCCGTCATCCTGCTGCCGTCCTCCGTAGTTCTTTCTTTTTATGATACCATAAGACGGTGAAAAAATCAATATCAAATCCGTTTATTTTGCGCCGGCGGGCGTTATTTTCATAATTTTGTCCGGTTGAGGTTGACAAAAACGATATGCGTGGTATAATGATATCAGACATTTTATACAAAAAGGTGATCGATATGAGAAAAACCATCATTCGCATTGCGGCGTCTGCGCTTCTGGCACCGCTTTTCGTGCTGTCGTCCGTCATGCCGGCAGCTGCGTCCGGCGAGTCTGTGACGCTGAAAATAAACAAGACCGCCCTTGAACTCGTAGTCGGGGAGACTTACCCTCTCACCGTCAGCGGCGCGGACGGGCTTCGGTGGTCGTCGTCCGACGAGGGCGTCGTGACAGTCGACGCCGACGGCAACCTCACCGGCGTATCCGTCGGAGTCGCGACCGTAAAGGTCGAAAACGACGGCGGCTCCGCGGAGGCGACGGTCTACGTGGTCGAAAAAGAATACGGCTTCGACGACAATATCATGATCTCTATATTCTGGCCGCCCACGCAGGAATACATCAACGAAGAGCAGTACCAGTATATGGAGGACGCCGGCATAACCTGGATAATGGGCTCCGGCGACAATCTCGGAAGCAAAAAAGTACAGTTGAAAATGCTCGAGCTTGCTTACAAGCACGGCATACACATGACCGTAGGCGACGGGCGTCTCGGCGGCAATCTGCCTTCCATGAACGAGAAGCAGATCAAAAAAGTCATCGACGAATATAAGAATATACCCGGCGCGAACGGCTATTATATGCTCGACGAGCCGTTCAACCCGAACGACTTCATAGACGCATACAAGGTGCTGAAAGAAGCCGATCCGGGCTCGTATATGCACCTGAATTTCCTGCCGTACGCGGCGTATCCTTCCGTACAGGTATACATGAGTCAGATGAACGACTGGCTCAGGCTCTGCGAGGCGGCGGGATATCCGCAGGATTATCTTATGTACGATCTTTACCCGTTCGGCATCCAGGCGGGCTCTTTCAACCGCGGCGGATTTCTGACGAATATCGACGCGGTGCGCCGCATCGGTCTTCAGAACGACGTCAAGACCGGAACGTACATACAGACCGTCTGCATACCCGGAGCGTACAGATCGCTCACACGCGCGGAAACGCTCTACGAGATCAACATGGCTCTCGCATTCGGCATAAAGCAGCTTTCATATTTCACCTGGTTCACACCGCATGACAGGAGCGAACCGTTTGAAGACGGTATCATTTCCGTCGACGGCAAACCGAACGCGAAGTTCAAATTCATCTGCGAGCTCGGCAAGATGGTGCATACCGTCGGGAAGACGCTCGTCGCATGCGACGCGCTCGAGGTATATGAGAGCCGGGATTCGTCCGGAAGCTCCGTCGAGCGCATCCCGAAAGAATTTTTCGCAGCCTCCGCAAACAATAAATACGACTTCACCGTCTCCTATCTGAGAGACAGGAAGACCGGCAGAAATTACTGCATGGTCGTCAACAACAACTTCTCCAAAGCTCAGCAGATAAAGCTGAAATTCGAGGACGCCGTGACCTCTCTCGAATACCTATCGTATGAGGACGGAAAGCTTTATCCCGTTGAAATGCAGGACGGCGCCGTGACGCTCGAATGCGAGGCGGGCGGCGCTTACATACTCGCCCTGCCGGAGGGATACGACCGCGGCATACCCGCCGCAACGCCCGGAAAAGGCGAAAACGAAGCAAAATACGCGCTCATCACCGCCGACAGTTCAAGCGGCACCGGCAACTGGTACATGGACAATCTGAACGACGGACAGAGATTCTCCACAGGCTCCGCGAACGGCTGGCAGTCGAGAAGCAGGGACGGGCTCGGAAGCATAGTCGTGGATCTTAAAGACGTCAGGACGTTTGACCGTATCGACCTTTATCCGGCGGGATCGCAGGAGAACTACGGCGAACACTTCCCGACCGCTTTCTCCGTATCCGTATCGTCGGACGGGACGAACTGGGAGCTCACCGCCGAGGCGGAAAACTTTGAGATAATTCAAAAGACGGTCCCGTCGCTGAAATTCGGCAGGACCGAGGCGAGATACATAAAGATCGATATAACGGGCTGTAAGGACAAGAAGAGCGAGCTCTGCGAGATAGAAGTCTATGAGGACGACGGATCGGTCCCCGATCCCGAACGGATTGACGTGGCGCAGGCTCCCCCGGAACGCGGTACTTCTGAGAGAAAATACAAAAAAGACTCGAATATAGCGAAGGGCAAAAGCGTTTCGGTCTCCTCGTTCCCGGCGTCAGACAGCTACCGCGTATGGGGCTGGCATCCGGATTTCCTCGTGGACGGCGGCGGAGGAGGCTGGACTTCGGACGTCAAGATCCACATGAACGAGGCGAATTCGGCCGAATTCGCGATAATAGATCTCGGCGATTTCTTTGAGATAAGCCGCGTAAACACCGTGGCACAGGGCTGCTGGCCCGTCGATTTCAATATCGCCGTCTCCGACAACAAGGTCGAATGGACCGTGATAGCAGATGAAAAGAACAGTACGGACAAGGACGGCGGATACGATCTCGTCCTCGACACGCCCGTCCGCGGCAGATACGTGAAATTCACCGGGACCAAGCTCCGCAGCACCTCAGCAGACGGCTATATGCTGCAGCTCGCCGAGATAGAGGTATACGGCGCGCCGTCAAAGGATAAAGCCGAGGCGGCGGAGATGATCGCCGCGTACGTGAAAGCGGGCGGCAGCGAGGACAGCAAATCCGCGTCAGCCGTCAAAGCGCTCATCGACGACGACAACGCGACTCAGTCTCAGCTTGACCGCGCAATGAAGAAAATGCTCGATGAATTCGGGCTTGCGCTCAAACCTTACGAGCTGCCGGCCTCCGCGGAGAACGCGAAATACGAGTTCAAATTCCTGAGGCAGACGGAGTACGCGCCCGCGGAAACCGCCGACACGGTAACGGATGAAGAGACCGGACCCGCGCCCGACACCGATAACGATCCCGGACAGACGACCGCTCAGCCAGCCGTCACGGACGGCGAGACCGCGCAAAATAAGACGAACACCGCGGTTATAATCGCCTCCGTCGCGGCGGGCGCAGTGATAATCGGCTCCGTGGTATCGATCATTATAATCGGCAGAAAGAAAAAATGATCTTATCAAAAGGAAAAGCGGATATGGATAACCGTATGACAGTCGCCGTGATAGGCTGCGGGCGCATCGCGAACGGAGCGCACCTGCCCGTACTTCAATCGTTTGACAACGTAAGGATCAAATACGTCTGCGATCTTATACCGGAAAAAGCGGAAAAGGCAAAAGAAGCTTTTCCGAAGGCCGAGCGGGCGATAACCGATCACAAGATCGCGCTGAGCGACCCCGAGGTCGGGGCGGTGTTCGTTCTGACGCCGAACTACTCGCACTACGAGGTGACGATGGACGCGCTCCGCGCCGGCAAGCACGTTTTCTGTGAAAAGCCCGTGACGGTCAACTACGCGCTTTCCGCAGAAATGGCGGCGGAAGCGGACAGGCTCGGCAGGATACTGAACATCGGCGTATGCAACAGGTTCCACAGATCCGTTGAAATGCTGAAGGAGCTGAACGAGCAGGGGCGTTTCGGCAAGCTGTATCACGTATACTGCTCGTTCCGATCGTTCCGCTCCATACCCGGGCTCGGCGGAGCTTTCACCACGAAAGCGCAGTCCGGCGGCGGCGTGCTGATAGACTGGGGGATCCATTTTCTGGATCTGATACTGTATATCCTCGGCGATCCCGTGATACAAACGGCGACGTGCGATTCATACCGTGAGATGGCGAAGGACATGAGATCGTATAAATACACCGGGATGTGGGCAGAGGATACCGCCGACACCGAGCACGGTACGAACGACGTTGACGATCTCATCACCGGACATATCCGCACGGATAAGTCAAGCATAAGCTTCAACGGCGCATGGGCTCAGAATATAGACAAAAACGAGATGTTCATAGATTTCCTCGGCGACAAGGCCGGCGCCCGCCTTACGTACGGCGGAAAATTCGAGATATACGACGGGCAGACGCTGCAAACGATACGCCCGGAATACGATATACCGGATATGTACGCGCTTGAGGACGAGGCGTTTATCGAATCAGTAAAGACCGGTGTAAAAAACCGCAGCAATATAGACAGAGTCCTCAACAGCATGCTCCTGCTCGACACGCTTTACAGGTCCGCCGTGGAAAAACGCGAGATCGTTCTCTGAGAACGCGCGTCAGCGATTACCGAAAACAAAAACCGCCGCTTAATGCGGCGGTTTGATTATTCATTGCGGCTTTATCGTCAGATCTCATCCTTGAAAAAAACTCCGCTGATATCGCCGTACGCGATCACGCGCTTGTAAAAATCCATGGTCACGTCGCGTCGGGCGTCGTAATATCCGAGTACGCGTCTGCTGAAATCCATCACCGTTTTATTGCCCAGGTTGTCGGTGCTTATATATCCGATGATCTTTCCGCCGAATTTTTTGATCGCCTTTTCCTCCATATCAGGCCGTTCCCTTCCCGAAAGATTTGAAAAGCCCCGGATGCCGGGGCTTTTGTTTACGCTTTTTCTATGACCCTCGTCCTTATGATCTTGTCGAGAGACGCGACCTTTTCAACGGAGGTCTGCGGGAGCGAGCCGTTGATCTCGATGATCGTATAGGCGTATTCTCCCTTGCTCTTGTTTATCATGTTCGCTATGTTAAGTTTTTCGTCGGCTACGACCGTCGCGAGCTTGGCAACTATACCGGGCTCGTTCTTATGCAGCACGCAGAGGCGGTAGTCGCCGCTGTGAGGCAGCGAGGCGTCCGGGAAGTTTACGCTGTTCTTTATGTTGCCGTTTTCGAGATAGTCGCGCAGCTCGTGCGCCGCCATCACCGCGCAGTTGTCCTCGGATTCCTCGGTAGAGGCGCCGAGATGCGGGATCGCTATGACGTTCTTCATGTTCGCCGTCTTCGCGTTCGGGAAATCGGTCACGTAGCGGCTGACCTTGCCCGATTCGAGCGCTTCTGCGAGCGCATCGTCGTCGACGAGCGCGTCGCGCGCGAAATTGAGTATGACGACGCCGTCCTTCATCTTGTCGAACGCGTCTTTTCCAATCATCTTTTCCGTCGATTTCGCGGGGTCGGAGTTCTTTATCAGCGGCACGTGAAGCGTGATATAATCGCAGGTCTCGAATATCTCGTCGTTGCTCTTTACGCGCTTGACGTCGCGGGAGATGTTCCACGCCGCGTCGATCGTGATATACGGGTCACAGCCGTAGACCTCCATGCCGAAGTGACGCGCGGTATTTGAGAGCGGTCCGCCTATCGCACCGAGGCCGATGACACCGAGCTTCTTTCCGCGCAGCTCCGAGCCGGCGAATTTGGATTTGTTCTTCTCCACGGATTTGGCGATGTCGGGATCGGAGGCGTTTTCGCGCACCCATTCGATGCCGCCGACGACGTCGCGCGCCGCGAGCAGCATACCCGCTATGACGAGCTCCTTTACGGCGTTGGCGTTTGCGCCCGGAGTGTTGAAAACGACGATGCCCTTCTCGGCGCAGCGGTCGGTCGGGATATTGTTGACGCCGGCGCCGGCGCGCGCGATCGCGAGCAGTTTTTCTCCGAACTGCATGTCGTGCATCGCGGCGGAGCGGACGAGTATGGCGTCGGGATCTTCAACGCCTTCGCCGTAAACGTATTTTTCGTCGAAAACGTCAGTGCCGTTTTTGCTGATCTTGTTTAACAGTTTGATATTATACATGACTTTACCCTTTCGGATTTTTCTTTGCGAATTCTTCCATGAACGATACGAGCGTTTTGACGCCCTCCGCCGGCATCGCGTTGTAGATCGACGCCCTCATGCCGCCGACGGAGCGGTGACCTTTGACGTTCTTGAGTCCGGCCGCCGCGGCCTCGGACGCGAATTTCGCGTCAAGATCCGCGTCTCCGGTAACGAACGTTACGTTCATCATCGAGCGGTACGGTTTTTCGACCGGCGCGATATAATAGCTCTGGCTGTCGAGATAATCGTAGAGGATCGCGGCTTTTTTCGCGTTGTATTCCTTCATCGCCTCAAGTCCGCCCATCGAGGCGACCCAGTCGAAGACGAGTCCGGCGATATATATCGGCCAGCAGGGCGGCGTGTTGTACATGGAGCCGTTCTCCGCCTGGACCTTATAGTCCATCACCGTCGGGATATCCTCGCGCGCGTGACCGATCAGGTCTTCGCGGACGATGACTATCGTCAGACCGGCGGGAGCGACGTTCTTCTGCGCTCCGGCGTAGATCAGACCGAATTTCGAAACGTCGACCGGCTCGGACAGGATGCACGACGACATATCCGCCACGAGCGGCACGTCGCCGGTGTCCGGGATATAGTTGTATTTGGTACCGTATATCGTGTTGTTGAAGCAGATGTGCAGATAATCCGCGCCCTCTCTTATATCCGAGCGGCTGATCTGCGGGATGTACGTGAAGTTCTTATCCTTCGACGAGGCTATCGCCGCGGCGTCGCCGAATTTCTGACCTTCCTTGAACGCCTTCGTGGAAAACTGGCCGGAAAGTATATAGTCGGCTTTTTTGTTTATCATCAGGTTCATCGGGACCGACGCGAACTGCAGCGACGCGCCGCCCTGTAAAAACAGCACTTTGTAATTGTCCGGTATACCCATGACGGAACGGAGCGAGGCTTCCGCGCCGGTGATGATCTTCTCGTAGGGCTTAGACCTGTGGCTCATCTCCATTACCGACATTCCGGAATCGCCGTATTCGATCAGCTCGGCGGCGGCTTTTTCAAGCACGGGAAGCGGCAGCATTGACGGACCCGCGGAAAAATTAAATACTCTCACTTTCATAATTCCTTTCATTTCAACGGTATTTGCGGTAATTATATAACAAAAATTGCAATTTGTCAAGTGTGAAAATTGCAATTTTGATATATTCTGCATTATCAACAAATAAACAGCCGCCCGCCGCCGTATTTCCGTCGTAAAATACTACCGGCCGACCGGGCGCCGCGGGGCGTTTTATCTGTTCTGTCTCATTATCTCAAAGCCGAGCACGGCCGCGGCTGACGCCGCGGACAGCGCCGCGCCGAACTGCCTGCCGTATTCTATATGTACGATCGCGTCCGCACCGTCGAGCAGTTTTTTTGTAATGCCGCGCTTCTCTCCGCCGACGACGAGCAGAATCGGTTTTCCGCAGTCCGTGTCGTAGACGGGGACGGAATCGTGCGTGTCCGCGCAGATAATCTTATATCCTCTGCCGCGGAATACTCCGCATATATCGTCAGGCGCCGTGTAAAGCGGCATAAGCTCCGACGCGCCCGCGGACGAGCGGCAGACGACGCCGGCGGCGCTCATCCAGTTGCGCTCCGGCATAAGGACTCCGTCGGCTCCGGCGGCGTAGAGCGAGCGCAGGGCGTAGCCGAAGTTGTACGGATCCTCTACTCCCTCGATATATACGTAAAAGCCGCCTTCGGCAACGTCGTCCGGCGTAATGACCGGTATCGTTCTACCGGTGCACTCCGCGACGATGCCGCCGTGACTGCTGCCGACGGTCATCGCAGACAGCGTCTCCGCGTCTGTACGGACGATCTCAAAGCCGAGCCCGTCCGCGCGGCGGCGCAGGAAAGCCAGCGGCCGGGCGAGTTTGTCCTCCCGTCCCCCGTCGTATAGCACGCGCTTTATCCGTCTGTCGGAGGCGCTCGAGTTTATGACCGCCGAGATCGACGTCATGCCCTCGAAAACACAGCTCTGACCGTATCTTATATCTTCCTTTATCATTTTCCGAATATCCTTATCGCGTCGAAAATACTGCCGAGCAGTACCGCGCCCTCCGGCGCTTTGCCGGCGTTTTTGCCGTAGTTGCGGCGCGGCACGAGCGCACGTCCGAAGCCGAGACGCGCCGTCTCTTTGAGCCGCCTGTCAAGATCAGCGGCGGCGCGTATCTCGCCGGATAGTCCGAGCTCGCCTATCGCGACCGTGTCGTCCGGCAGCGCGATGTCGCGCAGCGACGAGATAAGCGCGAGCGCGAGGCCGAGGTCGGCCGCGGGCTCGTCGAGCGTCATGCCCCCGATCACGTTGACGTAACAGTCGTGAGCGGAGAATTTCAGCCCGAGCCGCTTTTCGAGCAGCGCGAGTATCAGGTTGACGCGGTTTATGTCGACGCCCTGCGAAGCGCGCTTCGGCGACGGGTAGTACGACGGCGTGACGAGCGCCTGAACTTCCGTGATGATCGGGCGCGTGCCCTCCATCGTGCAGACGGCGCAGTTGCCGGAGACGCCGGTCGGGCGTCCCGCAAGAAGCAGCTCGGACGGGCTTTTCACCTCTTTCAGACCGTCGCCGCACATCTCGAACACGCCGACCTCGTCGGTCGCGCCGAAACGGTTCTTTATCGCGCGGATCAGGCGGAAGCTCTGCCGCCGGTCGCCCTCGAAATAAAGCACGGTGTCGACCATGTGCTCGAGAAGCTTCGGCCCGGCGATGCTGCCCTCCTTGTTCACGTGCCCGACGATTATGACCGACACGCCGCGCTCCTTCGCGTGCCTTATCAGCCGCGAGGCGCATTCCTTTATCTGACTGACGCCGCCGGCGGACGAGCTGATCCCGCTCTTCCACATCGTCTGTATCGAGTCGACGATCAGGACCGAGGGACCGAGTTTTTCCGAGTGGGCGATGACCGAGTCGATATTCGTATCGGCCGCTATGTATATGTCTCCCGACGTGACGCCGAGCCTGTCCGCGCGCAGCCGCAGCTGCTCCGCCGACTCCTCTCCCGAGGCGTACAGCACGCGTCCGTCCTTGCACAGCGCCGAGCAGATCTGCAAAAGAAGCGTCGATTTGCCGATGCCCGGCTCGCCGCACAAAAGTACGGCGGAGCCGGAGACGAGCCCGCCTCCGAGCACGCGGTCGAGCTCCGCGCATCCGGTCAGGCGCCTGATGTTCTGCTGTTCCCCGATCTGCGACAGAAGTCTCGCCTCCGTCACGGGCGCGTATGACTCCGCGCCGCCGGGCGCGGTCTCAGGCTCCGCGATCGCTTCCTCAAGCGTGTTCCAGCTGCCGCAGTCCGGGCATTTTCCGAGCCAGCGCGCCGTCTGATAACCGCATTCGCTGCAAATATAAACGGTCTTGTTTTTCATCTTTTTCTTCCTTTATAACTTATCCGCCGTTTTTCAACGGCGACGCGGTTTTAATCCTCAAAATCGGACAGCATGTCCTCCGCCGCGCCGTAGCCTGCGTTCGCCGAGCGCGCGAGCCATCCGATCGCCTCGTCTTTGTTCTTTTCGTAATCTTTCGATAAAAGGATCTTCGCGACGTTGTACATCGCCTCCGGTATGCCCTGCTCCGCGGCGGGGAGGAACCACCGAAGCGCTTTGTCCTCATCCGGCTCCGTTCCGCGGCCGGACCAGTGCATGAAACCGACGAGGAACTGAGACAGCGCGTCTCCGCTTTCCGCCGCCGTGGTCAGATACCGAAAGGCCCTGTCAAGGTCCTGTTTGATATTGAAGCCGAAATAAAATTCCTTTCCCAAAAACGCGCAGGTCTCCGGGTCGCCTGCCTCGCACAGTTCGATGACCGCCTGTAATTTTTCTTCCATTGAAGATTCCATCGCTTTTGATCTCCTTTTCTATTTCGGGATACGCATATAATAATGCCCGTCGTCTTCCGCCGCTGTGTACGCGCCGTTTTTCAGCATTACTTTTTTCGACGCGGCGTTGTTTTTGTTCACGCTGAGATATATCTCGTTCTCCGGCACGATCTTCCTCGCTATATCCAGAGTGAGTTTCAGCCCCGCGGTGCCGTACCCTTTCCCGCGCATTTCTTTTCTTATGCAGTAGCCGATATGACCGGAGCCGTTCCTCAGAGCCTCCGTCAGATAATGACGTATACGGAACTCTCCTATCAGCCGGCCGCCGTCCCACAGATAATAATACGACTGCGGTACGAACCAGTCCGGCATGCCGACCGGGTGCTCGTGGCCGATCATCTCCGGCAGCACTTTTTCAACGTACTCCCCGTATGAAACGCCGCTGTACTTATTGGTGAACCCGTTTTCATCCTCAGGCTGCGCCGATGTGAACTCCCACTGCGCGTAAGCGTCCCTTGTGTTTATTTTTCGCAGCTCCATTTTTCCGTTCTCCGTTTACAGTCTCGTGCGGACGATAAGGCAAACCACGGCAACAGCGGCCGAGACGGCTCCGACGGTAAAGAATATCGCCGCGCGTCTCTGCATCCGCGCGTATAACTCATGCGAGCCGTCAAGCGTGTGGTAGTATCCGAAAAGATTCAGCGCGGCGAAAAGTACCGACAAAACCGCCGCGACGATAATCACGATACCCGTGATCAGCAGAAATATCCTCATGACTTTCTCCTCAGAGCTTCAGCACGGCGACGATCTCGTCGCCGTCAAGCTCGCCGTTCTCCTCAAAGCCAAAGCTGCGATACAGCTTTGCGGCGACCTCGTTTTCCGGCTCGTACGACAAGAAGCAGTATTCCGCCTCGCCGCACGGCCGCGTCCTGATGAAATCGAGCGCGAGCTTCATCGCGGCTCGTCCGTAGCCTCTTTTCTGATATCTTTTGTCTATCATAAAGCGCCAGATGCTGTAATTGTTTCTTGAAACTTCCGGAGCTTTGAAATCGTTGAAATAATCGTACATCGCCGCTTCGTTATAGCCGATCATCAGAAAGCCGACGACCTTCCTGTCGTTGTATATCGCGAACGGAAAAGCCGTGCATTCCGTACCGATCGACGTATAAGCCTCGATTATGCTTGCAAAATTGGGGGCGACGAAATCTTTCTGTTCTTTTCTGAGCTTCAGATCCACCACGTCCCACGTGTTGACCGGGTTTAATTTTTCTATATGTACCATTCAATCCCTCCCCGCCGCGTCATCATACAGGTAGTCCGCAACGGACAAAGCTATGACGCAGCCGAGCTTCT
>JAGDCE010000305.1 GCA_017958705.1 Clostridia bacterium | reverse complement strand
TCTATCTTATGGCCTTCCCCGGCGCAATGAAAATAAACCGTATTATCTGTTTCGGAATACCAGTGATCCATCGGGATCCCGTACGGATATCCGTTGTCTCCGATCATGGAAAGAACGCCTCTCGGCTGTGTCTGAAGCACATGGACGCAATCTTTATTATCAAGTTTTTGCTTGAATCTTCGCATTTCTCTGAACATTTTTTCTCCTCCGCGGATCCCGGTTTGTCGGGATACTCTTCATTCATTTTGCCGGTCTGATACTGCACTTCGTAATCCGAACGGCTCCGTTTTCAGGAAAAATATGCCGAAAACCGCTCCAGAAGACCTTTCGCTTCATCAACGACTTTTTCGTTCTCATTGTATTTTACGAGTGATCTCAGCATATTCTCCAGCTCTCCCATGTATACGGGCCCCTGCTCGTTTTCATCATCTTCCGGTTCCGGTATGCTCGCCCCGCTGCGCCACGGAGCGATACCGGGGACCGCTCTGTCAGCAAGCGACTGAAAATGATCTTTCATACAGTAAAGCGTTCTGAGTATCTGTTCGTCGTCTTCCGAGTCAAAAACCTCTTCGATCATATCGTTCCCCCATTCCAGACACTTTTCTTCCAGAAGTCCGTACTTTTCGGAATAATGCCCGAACGGACCGTTCACATCTTCCAGACTTATGACGCTTGAAATGTCATCTTTATAAAATATGATCGGGACCAGATGCAAAGCCTCCTGGTCATGACCGTATTCATGGAGAGCATATTCCCTGTCGTCGTAAGACGCGACCCCCTCGAATACTTCTCCCCGGACGGTAACTATCCTTACGCATTTGCCGTCAAATTTTTCAAGATCCATGTTCCTTCCTCGTCCCCTATTTATGTTCATACCGTATCTCCGCCTCGGTTACAGCCGTGTATCATTCTTCAACAAAGCTGATCCTGCCGGGAAGAAGCGTTCTTCCCGGGTACTTTTTCTGATCGTAGTATTCCGTGAAATATTTGCTCATACGTTCGTGAAGCGCGTCCCAGTGCGGGTTTTGCAAATCGTCGATCACTTCGCTCAGATCGATCGCGTTCAACCCTGAATCGTACGGGAACAGGCGGCAATGCTCAAAGCCTCCGTGTTCACGTGCAAATTCTACAGCCGCGGCGCAGCGGTCTTCCATACTGCCTTCCAGTTTTTTCCATTCAATATCGCACTCCACGAAGTCCGGCGTTCCGGCAAAAACGAACTCACTGCATAAATAATCCAAAAGATCTCTGAAACAGTTTACTCTGCCGCCGTCGGGCAGGACCGCGACCAGACTGCCGTCGGGCTTGATCCAAATGATGTCGCAGTAATAATAACCGCCTGTTGCCACGGGAACGGTATCGGGACCATACTCATCCGTCATATCGGGAGCATACCAGTATTGCAGCGCCTCCTCGGACGAATCAAAGCCATCGGCCAGTTCGAGCGAGCAACGGAACCGAAAATCGATGCGGCTTTTGTCCCGACCGAAAAAGCGGCAATGATCAAGCACGCCGTCCCACTCGCGGCAGAATTTCTCCGCGGCTTCGGTATAAGGCACCCCCGCCTTGCGGTATCTTTCGACAAACATATCGTGGTCGTATTCATACGCCCGGTGCGCTTTGGCAAAATCCAACGCTTGTGTGATGCGTTCTTTTAACGATCCGGTCAGTTTCATGATCGTTTACTCCCCCTCCCACACGCAAAGCGTTTTCGCGCCGTGCTTTTGCACGCATATCTTCATCAGATTGAACCAGCCGATACAGTGATCGAGGATGATCGAATCGGTCGTGATGACGTTGTCCTTGTTCCAAAGCGCGGAATCAACGGCTTTCAGCAGCTGAATATCAAGATCGAACGGATAACATTCGCCGATCCCGGCGAGCAGCGTTTTCAGCCGCCCGGAATTCGACACCGGCTCGTCGAGCAGGATATGCGCGGTTTTGATATTCTGCTCTTTCAACGTGTCAAAAAGCGCGTGCACGGCTTTTTCAGTCTCCGGGATGATACGGTACGTGCCGCGCAGGGCGGCGAGATCGCGGACGGTGCCGTCCATACATTCAAAGAGAATGGAGTCGGAAAACATCACCTCGAGCGTGATGACAGTGTTGAATCCGTCGATCCAGACTTCCGCCCCGTCAAGCGCCGTTTTCTCTTTCGCCTCTCTTATCCTCAACTGTTCATCCGCCGCGACGCTGCGTGCGATCGCCAGCCGCTGACGCTCGGAAAGGACGAAATGATTGCCGACGAACGTCGACGCGGATTTCAGGTCATAGCCCTCATTCAGCAGATAGCAAATATGCCGCGAGGCGGTTTTCATTATTTGAATCGCAGCCGGTGAAAAATTTCTTTCGTCCTCCGGCAGATATCCGCGTTTTGCGTTCATACCCGTTCTCCTTGCCCGCGTTATATCACTGTAAATAAAGATTTGCAGGGACCTTTTTACTTTGAATCTGTTTAATCGTTGTTCCCGGGCTTCATTGAATAGCCGTCACCGGGTCTCAGACTGTCAAAAACCAGACACAACTGATCTCTCAGTCTCCAGTAGAGATCTTCGTTTTCCTCGCTGACAGAGCCTTCCCGGCCGTATGAAGCATACAGCCAGCGGCATTCGCCGTCCGGACCGTCAATCCTGCCGAGATATTCGGTGTAATCATCGAGCTTTGTTATCCTGCGTTTCAGACATCTGATACTTGCGAGCAGACCGCTGCATGACGGGTCTTCTTCGCGCAGAAGAATAAAGTCTGTCCTATATCCCTTTTTTCTGACGTCGACAAGTCCGCGCCAGCGTTCCGGTAATTCAAATGAGTAAAGTTCTTTTGTAGTTTTCATGGTTCCTTTGTTATTCTCCCCTTTCCGCATGGAACGGAACGGTGACGTCACCCTCGCCGGGGACGTCTGGCGGTCATTCTTCTCCGGTATTCGGCGCGCAGGATCGCCTGTGCAGTTAAAGGTCCGTAAAACGCGTTTTTGAAGGGATCAGAAGACCTCGACAAACCGGAATTTGTCATCCAGTACTACCATTTACCCTGCGGCTCCTCCTTACCCACAGGAATTGTCACTTCACAGGCATAGTCTTTGGGCAAGGCGTCCCGCGTCCCACGTAAACGCCAGTAGTCTTTCCAGTATTCCCACCACTTCCTTGACAACGGCTCTATTTCTTCTTCCGTATATTTTCCTTTTTTCCCTATGATTTCTATTTCATCGCCGCCAACGATAAAGCCAACTTTATCACATCGGGCACAGAGAATGTGTTTTGCAGCTGCCAGAGTCTCCGCACCTTTGAAGTCTTTGACGGAGACCCGGTTTTTGTAATTATTCAGTAACGACTCAGCCTCTTTATTATCGTCGAATGCCATGTCATATGTATCGACAGGATAAAGGATCGAATCATCATCACGGAAACGT